>NZ_JALFCU010000001.1 GCF_022771645.1 Selenomonas sp. | reverse complement strand
GCTCCAATGATCTTTGCAATACTGTAAGATTCCACGCGCCTCGACAAGCACATACATGCGGTCGCTCTGTTCTCGTTCGTCGACCTTCTTTTTCTTTTTCATACAATCCCTCCTAAAATCGTTTCTGAGCGTCCGTTTTGCGTCACGCGAACAAGTTTACCTGTTTCGCGTAAAACGCGCTCATACACGACGCTAGCGCGGCTATTCGGCGTTTTATCGTTAGAACGGGATGTCTTCATCGTCGGCATCCTGCCATCCGCCACCGCCTGCGCCTTTCGGCTTCTCGCCGAATTCGACGTTGCTCGCGACGATCTCGATGGTCTCGTGCTTCTGGCCGTCCTTCTCCCACTTGCGCTGCTGCAGGCGTCCTTGCACCGTTGCCTTCTGACCCTTGGTGAGGTACTTGCCGCAACTGTCTGCCATGTTTCCCCAGACGTTCACGCGGAAGAAGTACGTCTTCTTGTTGTCGCCGAAGCCGTCATCGACGGCGAGCGTGAATGCGGCAACGCTCTTGCCGCTCTGCGTCATGCGGCACTCCACGTCTTTCGTCAGACGTCCGCTGATCGTGCAATTGTTGATGCTCATGATTCTGTCTCCTTTACCGTTTCCATCCGTTCGCCGGCCGCCACAAGTGCAGGACGTTCTTGAGATTCCCTACGCCGTGGATGTAGTCGCCCTTTGCCGGATGCACTTCATGTACTTCCTCGGTTTCGTGCCAGAAAATGTCTTTGACTTCGCACATCTCCTCCCACGTCGGCGTCTTCGTGTTGCTGTTCGCGACGGATACGCTGACGTGCTCGTAGATTCCGCCGTGTCCGTCATCATCGCGCGTCGCGACGAATGCGAACACCTGCCGTTTCCCGCAACGCAAGCTCAAGAAGCCTTGATGCCCGTGCGGGAACGGGAATACATTCTGGATGCGCGTGTCGCTTTCAATCTCGTCAATGCTCTTCACGTTCTGCCCTCCGTTTCAAGTCCATGCCGGCTTCCCACTCGCGATAGAGCGTGAACCAGTCCTCGGCGTACATCGTTACAAGCGACGCGTTATCTCCGCGCGGGTACTTCACGGCAACTATTCTCCCTTCATCGCTTTCCATGCACGCGGCTTCGTGAAGGAACTTCCTCACGCTGAATCGCTTGGACGGCTTGTGAATGACCGTGAGATTATCGAGCGTGTCGTTGTCTAGGATGCTGATAAGCGTCACGAAGTGCCATGCGTACATCGTAACAAGCCAGTCCTCTTTCGCGCGCTTGCTTGCGACGATGGGCAAGATGACTTGCGATGTTTCGAAATGCTCGCCCGTCTCCCACGCTTTCACGAGTTCCGGCGTCATTTTGCCGCTCATTAGGAGCATCGCTTTCGTGTCGTGGTCGCTCTGCTCCATCGCCTTCGCGATATTGAGTGCCTGGACGTATTTCACTTCGCAATGAATGTACGGTATCCCTTCCACGTCGCCGGCCGCGCCGGTGTTGCCGCGATACTGCGCCGTTCGGTGCACGTCATATCCTTGCTCGCGGCAGAACGAACACCAAAGCCGCTCGCCGCGTTTGCCGCGATTCCTGCTGTAGAGTCCCATCACTTACCTCCTTGCGACAATTCTCTTCCACCGCCCATGCCGAGCATCTTCGTCGTGTGGTCGATGAGTGCTGTGTAATCCGCGCCGAGCTTCTTGCCGACCATGTCCATGACGGCTTTGTCTTTCTGCCCCTCGAGCAGCTTGTCGTAAATCTTCATGAATTGGCCGCGCGTTGCCGGGATGCCGTCGTTCGTCATTTCGAAGAGCGTCATCGTGCCGAGGCGTTTCACGGCCTCATGCACTTCCTCGCATGACCAGCGAAAGGGACGTTGGTCGTACGGGCTGCTCTCCGTGACGAAACGCATGGCTTCGCCCCATGCCTCGCCAGCGTCCGGTTTGCCCGTGTGGTTCGCGTGCTCGACCATGCTTTCTGCTGCCTCGCGGATTTCAGCGATGGTCGGGAAGAATTTCGCCGTGTTCATGCATTTGAGCACGCCCGCCTTGATTTGCGCATAGGTGAGATCGTCGAGCGCGGCGAGGTAAAGCGTGATGGTCTCCGCGTCCGCCTTCGATGACGGAAATGATTTTCTTGCAAGCGTCAGCAGCTTCGCCGACGATTCCCTGTCTTGATTTGTCATAAGATGCCTCCTCCGTTTTCCATGAGTGCTTTGACTTCTTCGTACATCTCCGCCGCAGATTGCTGTGCGCCGTAGGTTTTCGGCTGCGTGCGCTGGTAGTCTGCTTTGAGAGGGAACACGCCCTGCCAGCCGCGTTCTGTGCTCTGGTTGAGGATGTCGGCTTTCATGAGGTCGTTGCCGGGCGCGAGCTTCTCCAGCTTATTCGCGATGAGCTTCACGGCTTTCTCGGTCGGCGTGTTGCGCTTGGCCTTCCGCATTTCGATGAAGCCTTCCCATGCGTCGATGAGCTCTTGGGGTGGATCGTCGAACGGGGGCGCGAGCTTCGCGCGCGCGTCGTTCTTTCTTTGTGTCTTTCTCTGTATGTCTTTCTTTGTATTATTAGTAGGAAAGTCATTTTTGGCCGCTTGCATGAGGCCATTTTGGCCGCTTGAATCGTCCGTTTTGGCCGCTTGCATGAGGCCATTTTGGCCGCTTGCTTGATTATCAAGGATTTCCGCCATGTTTGCGAGTTTCATCCCATCTTCTGTGACGGTATACCAGTTTGTCCGGTTCATAGAATTTGCGTCCTGCTGAATCGATATATACCCTAGCTCTTTGAGCTCTAGTATCGTTCTTCTGAGCGTTCTTTCACTCGGGAATCCAAGTGATTTTACGATTTCAGGAATCGTCGCATACATCCATGCTTTCCCATCCTTGATGTGATCGCCCTTATTCCTGTTGCTGCAACACCAATAGGCGATGTAATTGAGCAAGACGGCGCAATTGATTCCGATTTTAGAAGCTGCGCCTGTGTCGTACCATGCTCTCATCTTGCTCACCTCCTAAGCCCGTATACCTTGCACAGCTTCTCGTCGAGCTTGACGGGCACAAGGTGATACTTCTCAAGAAACACGCTCTCCGGCACCCTGTGGCATTCGTCGTGATGCTTGCGGCAGAGCGGCAGCGCCTCGCGTCCGAGATGGTGCACCTTCTCGCGGTCACTTCCCATGCCGATGCGCGAGCCTTCTGCGTGATGAAGATCGCACGGCCGGCCGCAGACGGCGCATTTCTTGTTTGCGAGGCACGCATAGACGTAGCGCTCGATGTCGTCCGCCTGCTCATAGAGCGGGAAGCGCGTCGGAATGTCGTTCGCGAGGATGAAGTCGATGAGGAAGCCGATGAAGTTGGTCGCTACCGTCACGCTGCAGTTCGACAGCGAGAACACGCGCCGCTCGGCGTCGGTCATGCGCTTGAGCATGAATTCCATCTTGAGGATGGATTTCTGTTCTTCCATGCCGGCCTCCGTGCGGATGCCGTTGACGTACTCGTCAATCTCGCCAATGAGCGCGTAGATTTTGCGGCGCTGGACGGGCGAGATGTGCCGTCCGTCGTCGAGCACGATGAGGCAGTCTTTGTACTGCCGCAGGAGCGCGCGGTCGATGCTCGGCACGCCGGCCTTGATGGTGAGCGTGCCGTCCGCATCGATGTCAACGACCTTTCCTGTGATTTGCTCCTCGACCATGTCATGCGCCCGCGCGTTTCGCGAGCTCGGCTTCGAGGTTCTTCGCGAGGAGCGCGACTTCGTATGCCGTCATATCGTTCACGCTCGATTTGTGTACCATGGCCTCGGCGATCTGCTGCACTTCCTTGCCGCTCGCGCCCGTGCGTTTCATCTCTTCATTGAGCGCACGCACGGCGCTCGCTTTGTCATTTGCCGTTTTCGCCGCCTGTGCGC
>NZ_JALFCU010000037.1 GCF_022771645.1 Selenomonas sp. | reverse complement strand
CGAGCCTCAGCGTCAGTTACAGTCCAGAAAGCCGCCTTCGCCACTGGTGTTCCTCCTAATATCTACGCATTTCACCGCTACACTAGGAAGTCCGCTTTCCTCTCCTGCACTCAAGAAGAATAGTTTCCATCCCCTCACGGGGTTGAGCCCCGCACTTTTAGGATAGACTTACTCTCCCGCCTGCGCTCCCTTGACGCCCAATAAGTCCGGACAACGCTCGCCACCTACGTATTACCGCGGCTGCTGGCACGTAGTTAGCCGTGGCTTATTCGTTTACTACCGTCATTACAAGTCATTATTCACAACCTGCACATTCGTCATAAACAAAAGAGCTTTACGGAACGAATTCCTTCATCACTCACGCGGCATTGCTCCGTCAGGCTTTCGCCCATTGCGGAAGATTCCCCACTGCTGCCTCCCGTAGGAGTCTGGACCGTGTCTCAGTTCCAATGTGGCCGTTCATCCTCTCAGACCGGCTACTGATCGTCGCCTAGGTAGGCCGTTGCCCCACCAACTAGCTAATCAGACGCAGGCCCATCGTTGAGCGATAACTTCCAAGGAGAGGTCATCTTTAGTGAAAGCTCCATGCGAAGCTCTCACAACATTCGGTATTAGCACCCCTTTCGGGATGTTGTCCCCATCTCAACGGCAGGTTGCCTACGCGTTACTCACCCGTTTGCCACTCGGGTTTCAAAAGCAAGCTTTCAATTCCCTCGTTCGACTTGCATGTGTTAAGCACGCCGCCAGCGTTCGTCCTGAGCCAGGATCAAACTCTCCAAGAAATGTTCTTGAAAAGCCGATATATGGCTCTCAATTATCTTTGTTAAGAAATTGCCGATTGCTATGTATGTTCATACCAATCGATGTTTCGTGATGCTTTCGCATCGACTAACATCCGGCTGATCATGTTGCATGATCATCTACATTGTTTAGTTTTCAAAGAACACCGTTGCTGTTGCTCTCGCGAGTCAGCTTCTATATGATACCTCGCGGCGGTTGCTTTGTCAAGAGTTTTTTCAAATTCTTTTTTCGAAGCAACTGCTTTTCGAGGCTGTCTGCGGCGCTTGGCTCTCGCTGTCTGCCGCCGACTTGCATTATATTACACGCTTTCGCTGTCGATGTCAACACCTTTTTGAAAAAAGTTACAAATGCCTGCGCGCACCGGCGACAGCAAACGGCTTGCCCATTCATCAGCTGTACAAGCGACCCTTTCCTGGCTCTGCGCTTCGCTCCGAGCCTGTCCTTCCCCTGAGGGGAAGGCTGCTATATATGTTACGTTCAGGTGTTTTGAAGTTCTGTTCTATATAATTGGTACAAATAAATATTTTCGAGGGGACGTGGGAATGATGTGGAAGCGGATGATGTTGTTCGCGTTCGCCGTTTTATTTGCTGTGGCGCCGGTGGAGGCTGCGGTGCAGACGGCGACGGGGATGGGGGCGGACGAGCGGAGCGCGCTGCATGCGGCAATGCGCGCGGCGGTCGAGCAGGAGGTCGGCGTGTACGTGGACAGCCGGACGAAAATCCAGAACTACCGCGTGCTGTCGGATACGATCTACACGCAGTCGGAGGGGTTCATCGCGTCGTACGAGGTCGTGGCGCACGAGACAATCGGCGGCGTGCACCGCGTGACGATCCGCGCGGACGTGGACAGCGACACCATCGCGGCGCGGACGGCGAACTTGCAGCAGCGGAAAGCAATCATCGGCGCGAACCTCGAGGACGCGCGCATCGCGGTCGTCGCAACGGATGCAGACGGCAACGCCTACCCTGCGCTCGAAAACGAGCTCATCGCGGCGCTGCAGGACGAGGGCTTTTCACGCGTCATCGATCTCGATGCGGCGGACGCAGGCGTGCGGCGGGCGCTGCTCGCGCTCTCGGATGACGCGGAGGGCCGCAAGGCGCAGCTCGCGTCGCTGCTGTACGGCAGCCCGTGCGATTACCTCGCGCTCGTGCGCGTCGCGCGCGACACGGAGAGCCTCGACGCGGTGCTGCCCGGCCTGCACAAGACGTATGTGACGTGCGCCGCCCGCCTCGTCGCGACGTCGACGGGCGAGATCACGTGGGCGGGCTCGGCTGCGGGCGCGTCGTCGCATTGGTACGCGGGCGCGGAGCAGGAGGCCATCAAAAAAGCGGCGCAATCTCTGGCGCCGCGTCTGGCAAAAGGAGCGTTCCAAAAAGCCGCGAACGTGCAGCAGCATGTCCGTCTCTCCATCCCTGCCGCGCATTTCACGGATGTCGCAGACGCGCGCGTGACGCTCGAAGCGCTGCCGGGCGTGCAGCACGCGTTCGTGCGCGGGCTCGTGCAGGGCGTGTACAGCATCGATCTCGACTACGACGGGACGGCCGCCGATCTCGCGGGCGTGCTGGAACAGGCGGGGTACACGGTATTGCATTTCGAAGCAGAGCGCGTGACGGTGGAGTGACAAGAAAATAGCAAAAAAGCAGCCGCGTCCGAAATCGGACGCGGCTTTGCTGTGTCATGCTTTGTGCCGGTGGGTGTGGTCGATGTGCGGCATGCGGAGGCCGCGCTGGAGGTAGCTCCTCTGGAGCTCGAAGACGGTCTGGATCAGGCGCTCTTGCTCGGCGCGAGCGAAGTCGTCATCGAACGAGGCGCCGATGTGGTAGATGCGGCGGCCGGTCGGCGTCGTGATGGGCGTGCAGCGTTTCACTTTCGCGCCGCTCTTGAGCTCGCCATAGCCCGGGAGCTCGGGGATGTCGACGGCGATGGCGGCCGAAAGCAGGACCTTTTCGTCGCTGACGAAGGAGAGGCCGCCGCCGCTGATATCGACGAGCGTCGTGTCGGCGGCATTCTTCATGCTGCCGTGGTCACCCGGGAGCTTCACGGCGAGCGGGAGCTCGAGGGGCACGCGGACGAACTGGCGCATCTGGATGCGCGAGACGGTCTCGGGGCGCTCGAGGAACCACTGCCGCACGGGCAGGCGCGAGCAGCCGCGGAAGCCGACGGTGAAGCGGTAGACGCAGCCGTCGCCCGTGACGGCGCAGGCGATGTCCGTGCCGGCGGCCGGGGACGAGAGGAAATCCTTTACTTCGACGTCGAGCTCGATCGCGAGGTAGCGGAGCGCGAGGTCGTCGATGCGGCCCTGCACCATGCGGAGGCCGCCTTCCTCTTCTTCATCTGGGACGCCTAGGTGAATGAACTGGCCTGCATGTAAGACTTCTTCAGCTTTCTTTGCTTCTTCCTGTGTCGGCATAGATGGGATTCCTTCCTTCGCAGATACCATCGTGCGGATTGTTTCGACCTACCTTCGACACCCGCTCCGCCTCGCTTACGCTCGGCACCTCTCCCGGAGGGAGAGGCTGCTGTGGGAGGAACGCTCGGCAACAGTTCCAACGGCTCTGTTTTTTCTTTATACGATTTGCTCTCCGTGGTAGAGCTCGCCGCCGATGTTCGGGGCGACGCCGTAGCCTTTCGCCCAGGCGGTCTTGTATTTGACGGCCTGCGCGTGGATGGAGTCCATGCGGTCGATCGTGCGCTTCACGACGCCAGGCACGCCGACGACGAGGGAGTTCGGCGGGATGACGGCGTTTTCCTTGACGAGCGCGCCAGCGGCGATGATGGAGCCATGGCCGATCTTCGCGCCCGTGAGGACGGTCGCGTTCATGCCGATGAGGACGTTGTCCTCGACGGTGCAAGCGTGCACGACGGCGCCGTGGCCGATGGTGACGTAGTCGCCGATGATGCACGGGCCGTCATTCGCGACGTGGAGGCACGCGCAGTCCTGCACGTTCGACGCCTCGCCGATGCGGATGTAGCTGACGTCGCCGCGCACGACGGCGCACGGCCAGAGGCTGGCGTATTTCGCGAGCTTGACGTCGCCGAGCACGACGGCGCCAGGCGCGACAAAGGCCTCAGGGTCGATGTCGGGGGATTTGCCGAGATAGCTGTCATTGGGTAACGTGTACATGTTTTTCTCCTTTATTCATCCAACAGTTTCACGATGCCGGGCTGGGCGATGATCCACGTGCCGTTGTCGTGCGTGAAGATGGCCGGCAGCTTCACCTGGATGCGCGGGACATCCTTGTCGACCTCGTCGAAATTCGAGGCGAACGTCTCCTTCATGCCGCCTTTTTCGTGGAGCGTCTTCGTGTAGCCCTTGATGGGGTTCGGCACGACGGCGAACATGTCCTCGACGGCGTACGCCCAGTACGCGGCCTTCGCGGCCTGCGCGACCTCGACGAACTTCGGCGCGGCCTTGCCTTCGACCGTCGCTGCCGGGTCGAGGCAGATGATGCCCTTGAGGCTGTGCAGCGCGAAAAAGCGGTCGCACGCCTCCTGGCTCGTCTGCGACGCGTCGATGCTGACGGCGAGCGTGTTGTAGTCCGCGAGGAAATCGTCCCACGGGTTGCCTTTCTTCTTCGGCGGTTCCGGCGCTTTTTTCGGCTCTTTTGGCGCGAGCTGCTGTTCAAGCGCGGCGACGCGCGCTTCGAGCGCCTCGGTTTTCTCTACGAGGCCGTCGACTTTCGACACGGGCTCGCGCACGCCCTTCATGCCCACGAGCGCGAGCGCGCCCGCGACGAGCGCGAGGACAGCTGCGATGAGGGCGAAGACACTGATAACCATCTGAAAAACTCCCTTCCAAAAAGAGTACTGGATTCTTTCGGATTCGTTCCTATTATACAATAAAAATAGGACAGTTGCACCTTTTTCGTGCAACTGTCCTTGGAAAGTTTCGTGGAAAAATTACCGCACGAACACGACGTTCGTCGCGTCGAGGAAGCCGGTCGCGCCGTTTTCGATGAGGACGCGGTTCGCGTCGGCGACGGAGAGGACGGGGTTCGCGCTCCCGTCAACGCGGATGGCTTTGACGACGAGCGGGTTCGAGCCGGCGCGCGGCGCGCGGTTGATGTCTTTCGTGTAGCCGGCCATGCCGCCCGCGACAATCTTGTCGTAGTCGAGGTTCTTGTAGCCGTAGATGGCCTGGCCGTTCGCGTTCTTGATGACGGGGCTCATGGCCGGCGTGAGGCCGAGGCCGCGGCAGTCGACGATGAGGCCGGTGTAGCCGCCGATGGCCGTGCCCGCAGGCGCAGAGGCTGCCGACGAGCCGTTCGAGGCGTGCGTGCCGGCCGTCGACGTGCCGCTGCCCGGGTACGTCGTTGTGCCGGGATAGATCGGAACCGTTGTCGTGCCGGTGCTCGGCGTGGTCTGGCCGCCGCCGACGGTCACATGGATGTCGACATTCGGCGTCGAGGGCTGGACGTCCGCGACGGGCGCGGGGAACGCTTCCGTTTTCGCCGCCGTGCTGTCAAAGACGGCGCTCGCGAGCGAGTCGCTGACGCCGTAGAGCGGCACTTCCATCGTGACGTAGTAGCCGCCGTCGTCCATCGCGCCTTCTTCGATGACGCGCGCGCCGCGGATGAAGGCCGAGACCTTCGTCTTCACGATATCGCTCGTGACTTCCATATCTTCGACGGTCGTCTCGCCGTCGACATTCACGCCCTTCGCGAGCTCGGCGAGCTGGCGGTACGCATCGACCATCGCGGCGCGGCGCGCCATCATCTTCGCCTGCGCTGCCGTGCGCGCGCGCGTCGGCGCAACGCCCATGCCCTGCGCCTGGATCTTGCTGTCCTCCCAGTTCACGCCCGAGGCCGTCGTGCTGGACGACGCAGCGAACGCGCTCGCTGCCGTCATGCAGAGGAGCAAGGCCGCCGCGAACAGCGCGGTGGCGAGTTTTGACATCCGTTTCATGTGTGCCATCCCCTTTGAAAATGTTCCTATCCAAATAAAAATCGTGGCTTTGGAAATCGTTGCCTTTAGTATAACTGACACGGTGCAAATTGTCTATAGAGGTTCGCTTGGAAATGTTTAATGGAACGATGAAAAACCCTCCCGCGGGTGGTGTTGTCGCACCCGCGGGAGGTTCTTCGTGGTATTTGTTTCGGCGTACAGGGGACCCTCTCCACCGCTAACGCGGTCCCCCTCTCCCTAGGGGAGAGGCTACCTTCTGATGTCAGAACGCCGGGACGACAGCGCCTTTGTATTTCTCGTTGATGAAGTTCTTGATCTCGTCGCTGTGGAGGACTTTGATGAGCGCCTGGATCTCCGGGCGGCTCTCGTCACCGGCGCGGACGGCGATGATGTTGACGTACGGGCTCGTGCTGTCCTCGATGAACATCGCGTCTTTCGTCGGATCGAGCGGCACCTGCATCGCGAAGTTCGAGTTGATGATGGCCGCATCGACGTCATCGAGCGTGCGCGGCACCTGCGCCGCTTCGACTTCCTGGAACTTCAGGTGTTTCGGGTTCTCCACGATGTCCTGCACCGTCGCCTTCTCGCCGACGCCCTCTTTCAGCTTCAGGAGGCCGGCCTTCTCGAGGAGCAGCAGCGAGCGGCCGCCGTTCGTCGGGTCGTTCGGGATGGCGATGGATGCGCCGTCCTGCAGCTCGTCGAGCTTCTTGACCTTGTGCGAGTAGATGCCCATCGGCTCGATGTGGACGCCGGCGGCGTTCACGAGCTTGACCTCTTTGTGCTCGTCGATGAAGTTCTTGAGGTACGGCTCATGCTGGAAATAGTTCGCGTCGAGCTCCTTGTCGTTCAGCGCGAGGTTCGGCTGGACGTAGTCGTTGAACTCGACGATCTGCAGGTCGATGCCCTCTTTCGCGAGGAGCGGCTTCGCCTGCTCGAGGATCTCGGCGTGCGGCACGGCCGTCGCGCCGACTTTCAGCGTCTTCGCGCCCGAGGACGACGTGACCGTCGTGCTCGCGGACGACGAAGATTTCGCCTGGTCGCCGCCGCAGCCCGCGAAAGCGAACACGGCAAAGACGAGCGTCGCGAGGATGGCAAACAGTTTCTTCATTAGGTATCCTTCCCTTCCTTTGTATACCCTCTGGGATTTTATCGTAGAAGTTGTTGCATTTTCCAAAACCGTTTCCTCTGTTGCCGAGCGTTCCAAGTGCGAAAGCCTTCCCCTACGGGGAAGGGGGACCGCGTCAGCGGTGGAAAGGGTGTCGAAGGTAAGAAGTTACTATTCGCACGATTGTAAAGGCGAAGGCCACTTGGAGTCATTGCATTCCTTCGCCATAACAATCCTGCTACATGTTACGGCCTACCTCCGACACCCTTTCCGCCTCGCAAGCTCGGCACCTTCCCCGAAGGGGAAGGCTGCTAGAACCGCGACGTTCGCAACAGAACGGAACGGCTTCGTAAACGCAACAATCTTTACTTCTGATTCAGCCCTTACTTCTTATTCAGCCGTTTTGACAGCCAATTTCCCAAAAACTGCACGACTTGCACCAAGATGATGAGGATGACGACCGTCGCGATCATGACGTCGGGGCGGAACCGCTGGTAGCCGTAGCGGATGGCGAGGTCGCCGAGGCCGCCGCCGCCGATGGCGCCCGCCATGGCGGACTCGCCGACGAGGCTGATGACGACCGTCGTGAGCTGCTGGATGATGCTCGGCATGGCCTCCGGCAGGAGCACCCTGCGGATGATCTGCACGGGCGTCGCGCCCATGGAGAGCGCGGCCTCGACGAGGCCGTACGGCACCTCCGTGAGGCTCGTCTCGACGAGGCGGCCGATGAACGGGATCGCCGCGATGACGAGCGGGACCATGGCGGCTGTCGTGCCGATCGCCGAGCCTACGATGAGGCGCGTGAACGGGATGATGGCGACCATGAGGATGATGAACGGGATGGAGCGCACGGCGTTCACGACCGCGCCGACGGCCTTGTTCAGCGCCGGCGCCTCGAGGATGCCGCCTTTTTTCGTCGTCTGCAACAGCACGCCGAGCGGCACGCCGAGGAGCGACGCGATGAGCATGGAGACGGCGACCATGTACACCGTCTCGCCGAGCGCCTTCGTGAGGAGGTCAACCATTCCGGTGGACATAGCCGATCACCTCCTCCTTGAGATCTTGCTGACGGAGATACTCCATCGCGGCCGCGACGCGCTCGTCCGGCCCCGTCACGCCGATGATCATGCGGCCGAACGGCGTCGACTTGATCTGGTCGAGACTCCCGAAGAGCATCGTCGTCTCGACGTCAGGGAATTTCCGGATCATGTCCGCGAGCACGGGGTCGTCCGCGCTTTCGCCGAGGAACGTCAGGCGCAGCAGCAGGTAGCTGCCCTCCGTCTTTTCCTGCGAAATGGCGTTCCCGCGGAACGCGGCGGGGAGGTCGTTTGAGAGCAGCACGCTGATGAATTCTTTCGTGATCGGCTGCTGCGGGTTCGTGAAGATGTCAAACACCGTGCCCTGCTCCGCGATGACGCCCTTGTCGATGACGGCGACCTTGTCGCAGATGTCCTTGATGACCTGCATCTCGTGCGTGATGACGACGACCGTGAGGCCGAGCTTGCGGTTGATGTCCTGGATGAGCGCGAGGATGGCTTTCGTCGTCTGCGGGTCGAGCGCGCTCGTCGCCTCGTCGCAGAGCAGCACCTTCGGGTCGCTCGCGAGCGCGCGGGCGATGCCGACGCGCTGCTTCTGCCCGCCCGAGAGCTGCGACGGATATTGCTGCGCCTTGTCAGCGAGGCCGACGACGCCGAGGAGCTCCTCGACCTTCGTTTTGATTTTGCCTTCGTCCGCCCCGGCGAGCCGCAGCGGGAACGCGATGTTGTCATAGACGGTCGCGGACGAGAGCAGGTTGAAATGCTGGAAGATCATGCCGATGCTCTTGCGCATCGTGCGGAGCTCGCTGTCGCTCATCTGCGTGAGGTCCTGGCCGTCGACGACGACCGACCCGCTCGTCGGCCGCTCCAGCATGTTGATGCAGCGGATGAGCGTCGACTTGCCCGCGCCCGAGAGGCCGATGATGCCATAGATCTCGCCGCGCCCGATCGTGAGGCTGATGTCCTTCAGCGCATGCACGGGGCCTGCGGGGCTGTCGTACGTCTTGACGATATGGGAGAGCTGGATCAAAAGACGATCCCTTCTTTCGTGTTCACAAACATAGTATTGTGATATGTTTTGATAATAGCATGGACGTGTTGCATTGTCAACACCGAAAAACATTATACCATAGAAAAAGCCTCCCTTGCGGGAGGCTGGAAAAAAATCTTGCAGTTCAGAGCACTTTGTGCAGGTACTCACGAATTTCGTCGCCGTCTTCGAGTTTCATGACGTCGGCGAGGATTTCTTTCGCTTTGACGGAGCTCGTCTTGCGGAGCATCTCCTTGACGCGCGGGATGGACGGGGCGCTCATGGAGAGCTCGTGGATGCCCATGGCCATGAGGAGGACGGCGGCGTACGGGTCGGACGCCATCTCGCCGCACATGCCGGCCCATTTGCACTTGTCACCCTGGTGCGCGCTCTGGATCGTGCGGTAGATGAGGCGCAGGACGGACGGGTTGAAGTGGTTGTAGAGGTACGAGATGCTCGCGTTGCCGCGGTCGCAGGCGAGCGTGTACTGCACGAGGTCGTTCGTGCCGATGGAGAAGAAGTCGACGTATTTCGCGAGCACCGGCGTCATGACGGCGGCCGACGGCGTCTCGACCATGATGCCGACCTGGACGTCGTTGCTGTAGTTCTTGCCCTCATGCGTGAGCTCGACCTTCGCGCGCTCGATGCGCTCGAGGACGTCCTTGAATTCTTTGACGTTGATGACCATCGGCACCATGATGGCGACTTTGCCGAAGACGCCGGCGCGCAGGATGGCTTTCAGCTGCGGCAGGAAGAGGTCGTCGCGCTGCAGGCTGATGCGGACGGCGCGGTAGCCGAGGAACGGGTTTTCTTCCTTTGGGATGTTGAGGTACGGCAGCGGCTTGTCGCCGCCGATGTCCATCGTGCGGATGACGCAGAGCTTGCCATTGCATTTCTCGATGGCTTCCTTGTACGCCTGGAACTGGTCGTCCTCCGTCGGGATCTCCTCGCGGCCCATGAAGACGAACTCGGAACGGAACAGGCCGACGCCCTCGGCGCCGTAGTTCATGGCGTTGTCGACGTCCATGTGCGTGCCGATGTTCGCCATGAGCTCGATCTTCACGCCGTCCGGCGTGACGGCCGGCAGCTCCCTCAGCTCGGCATAGTGGCGCGCGAGCTCTTCCTGCTCTTTGAGCTTTTCGCTGTACGACGCGATCTCCTCCGGCGTCGGGTTGATCGTGATCTCGCCGCGCTCGCCGTCGATGATGACGTGGTCGCCGTCCGCGATCTTGTCGATGCGGTCCTCTTTGTTCAGGCCGACGATCGTCGGAATGGCGCGCGCTTTCGCGATGATGACGGCATGCGCCGTCGTCGAGCCCGAGCCGAGCAGCACGCCCGCGATCTGATCCGTCGGCATGCCCGCGATGACGGACGGCTCGATCTCGCGGCCGCAAAGGATGACCTTCTCGTCACCGATCTCCGGCTCCTTGACGCCGAGGATGAATTTCGCGACGCGCTTGCCGACGTCGCGGAGGTCGACGGCACGCGCCTTGAAGTATTCGTCCTCCATCTGCTCGAACATCTTCGCCTGGAGCTCCGACGCCTTCAGCACGGCGCGCGGCGCGTTCTTCACCTCGTCGATCTGCTCGTCGATGTTCTGCGCCATCATCGGATCCTGCACCATCATGCGGTGCGCCTCGAGGATCGCGGCCTGCGCCTGCGTCTCCTCGTTCTTCTGCATCTTCTCGATGCTCTCTCTGAGCTGCTCCGCGACGGCCGTGATGGCCGCCATGGCCTTCTGCTTCTCCTCGTCGATGCTCTCCGGCTGGTAATTCACAAGGTAGCCGTCCAGATTCTGGCCCGCGAGCATGATCTTGCCCATCGCGATGCCGGAAATGACGCCCTTGCCACGGATTTTTTCTGCCATTCTCTGTTCCCCCAACTGAAATTGTCTCGGTTCTCTGTCTTTTGTGAAAAAATTCCCCTGAAACGTGCGAAAAAAGCCCGCCCGCAAAGCGCAGGCGGGCTTTTTGTTGTGCGTCTTCCGACCGTTTAGTCCTCGCCGAATTTCGAATCCACGAGATCCTTCAGCGCCTTCACGGCATCCGCTTCATCCGGGCCGTCCGCGCAGATCGTGATCTCCGTGCCCTTGACGAGGCCCATGCTCATGATCATGAGGATGGACTTCGCATCGACCGTCTTGCCCTTCGCCTTGATCTGGACCTTGGACTTGAACTTCGTCGCCGTCTGGACGAAGACCGATGCCGGGCGCGCATGAATGCCCGTCTTGTTCTCGATCGTTACCGTTGCTTCCGTCATGTCGATTACCTCTTTCTTCCTGTTCGACCCTGTCGAATGTGTGAAATGAATTGCGGACCCGGCTGCGCGGGCGTCGTTTCTGCACGATATATATTGCATACCGTGTGCCAACTTTCATGCAGTCGGGAATTTTTTATAACCACTCCGTCAAAGCCCGTCATAAACGGCCTATCCGAAAGCATTACCACGTTTCCTTCGTCGCAGAGCGGCGCTCTCCGGCGTGCTTCTGGGAAAATTTCCCATATCGTCGGCAGTATATGGGAATTTTTACGCATATATGGAAAATTTTCCCATGCACGTACTTCTGCTTGTATCCCCTTATTTCCACACGCCCCACCGATTTTCCTCCTTATTATACACGAAATCCGCACGAAATTCTTCTGTTTCGTGCGGATTTCGAAATTTTTTTCTCGAACAGCGCCGCTGCATCTGCTATACTAGCATTGTCGCGCCCCAATCCGGCAAACTGACGGGGAGGGAGGTGTCCGTCATGCTTGCTTTCTTATCCACTTTCTGCGTAGGTGTCTTGTCCAGCCTTACGGCGGCATGGCTCTACGAGCGGTTCCATCGTCGCGACAGGTAACCTCATGCTGACGGCTTACTCACTTGCGGTCGAAAGCTCAAGAACGCCCCCTCGGGTCACTACTCCGAGGGGGCGTTCTTGCAGTGTTTCGTCATGTGAAACGACTTTCTTATCCACTCTATTTGCATCTTACCATGTACTGTCGTTTTTTTCAAGCACTTTTACGATTTTCCCTCGCCGACGAGCCCGTACTTCCGCGCTTTCGCCGCGACGGTCTTGTGGGTGATGCCGAGGGCTTTTGCGGCGGCGTTGAAGGTGCCGCAGTGCTCCATGGCGTGGGCGATGATGCGCTTTTCGTAGTCGGCCCAGGGGAGGACGGCGGCGTCGCCCGCGTCCGTGGCGAGGAGGCCGGCAGGGCCTGTGACGGCGCGGTCGGCGATGTCGCTCCGGACGTAGGTCGGCAGGTCCTCGGCGCGGATCTCGGGCGTGTCCATGAGCGTGATGACGCGCTCGATGACGTTCTCGAGCTCGCGGACGTTGCCGGGCCAGCGGTAGCCCATGAGGACCTCCATCGCGTCCGGCGTGATGCCGCGCACGGGCTTTTGCTGCGCGGCGCTGATCTTGCCGATGAAATGCTCGACGAGGAGCGGGATGTCGTCGACGCGCTCGCGTAAAGGCGGCAGGAGGAGCGGGATGACGTTCAGCCGGTAGTAGAGATCCTCGCGGAACTCGCCCGCTTTCATCATGGCTTCGAGGTCGCGGTTCGTCGCGGCGATGATGCGCACGTCGACGTGCACGGTCTCCTCGCCGCCGACGCGGTCGAATTCTTTCTGCTGGAGGACGCGCAGGAGCTTCACCTGCATGTTCTTGTCCATCTCGGCGACTTCGTCGAGGAAGATCGTGCCGTGGTTCGCGAGCTCGAATTTGCCGAGCTTGCGCTTCACGGCGCCGGTGAACGCGCCGCGCTCGTGGCCGAAGAGCTCGCTCTCGAGGAGCGCGGGCGGGATGGCGCCGCAGTTCACGCGGATGAACGGGCCGCGCCGCCGCGCGCTCGCGTAATGGATGCCCTCGGCGATGACCTCCTTGCCCGTGCCGCTCTCGCCGCGGATGAGGACGGTCGCCGTGCTCGCGGCCGCTTTCGTCGCGAGCGCGAGGACATCGACGACCTTGCCGCTCTTGCCGATGTAGTTCGAGAACGCCGTCGCCGTCTTTTTCGTGCGCAGGAGCTCCTGCTCGAGGTACTCGGCGCGCGCCGAGACCTGCGTCAGGCGCTCCATGAGACGCTGGATCTCCGTGATGTCCTTGATGACGGAGACGACGCCCGCGATCTCGCCGTCGACGAAAATGGGGTTGACGTTCGCGACGACGGTCGTGCCGTTCTTCTTGTGGCTGAGGGCGCCGATGCGCGCGACGCCGCTCTTCAAGACGCCGACGCGGTTGCCGTCCGGCGCGCTCTCGAAGACGTTCTGCCCGAGCACCATCTCGCGGGTCTTTCGCACGATGCGCAGGTACGCGGGGTTCACGTACGTGATGAGGCCGGACTTGTCGACGACGCAGATGCCGTCCTGCACGGCCTCGAGGATCATCTGCAGGCGTTCCTGCATGAGCGCGTTCTCGTGCAGCAGCTTGTCGACCTCGCGAAGCTCCGCCGGCCCGTGCATCTCGAGGTCGCCTTCGAGGAACGCGGCCATTTCGCTGGCCGCCTCCCGCTCCGCACCGCCCTCGGCCGTGACGGAGACGTGCGCGCCCTTCTGGGCTTTCAGCGCGATGATGGGCATGATGCTGTGGAGCTCGAACCGCTCGCCGCGCTCGCCGCGCAGGTAGAGCCGCGTACCGTACTCGGCCGCGAGCTCCTTCGCGCGCTGCACGATGCCCGCCGCCACGCGCGCATGGATGCCGCTCTCGTTCTGGATGATGGCCGTGCGTTCGCAGGACATGAAAACGCTCCTTTCAAAAAGAAAAGGCCGTCTTTACAGACGACCTTTGTTTGTGGTAGAATCAGCGTGAGCATCGTTCGGCGGCTGATATTGTGCCCTCGGAAACGGGGGGTGAGCGCCTATGGAACAGTTCTTGATCGCACTTGTGTTGATCTGGCTGATTTCGCTGGCCAACCACAAAGAATAACCGCCTTCTAGACCTGGGAAGTTGGAACGGCGGTTTTTAGGATAACTTAAAAACTTCTGCGAGGGCGGCCCGCTAGAGCGGTGCTCGCCTTTGTTTGTATTATACGATATTTTCGCACGCGTGGCAAGAGCCGCGCGTGTTTTCGTGTGGTATTATTTTTGTAATGGATGTCTTGCACGGGGGGGGCAAATGTGCTATTCTTTTCCTATGAGAGGAACGAAGTCGTTCCAACGGGAACGACTTCGGCCAGAGGAATACTTGCTCTATGGATGGGAGGCATTGTCATGGCGGAAAATTTTAAGAATCAGGAATCCCTGGATCAAGTGAAGCGTGTGCTGGATGAAGCAAACGCGGCGATCAACGATCCGAACCGCACGATCCAGTCCAGCTCGATGGGGCCGGAGCTCAGCGGCGTTGTGGGCGCGGGCGCCGGGGCTGGCCTGAGCTTCGCCGCATTATACGGCTTGGGCGTCACCGGACTATCGGCGGCGGGCATCACGTCGGGCTTGGCCTCTGCCGGTGCGATCGTCGGTGGCGGCATGGCGGCAGGGATCGGTGTCTTGGCCGTTCCGGTCGTCGCCGGTTACGCTTACGCTTCCCACAAAAAGCACCAGAAGCTCATGCAGGAAAAGCGCGAGCTCTACAACCTTGCACTGCAAAAACAGAACCAGCTCATCCGCATGCTGGAGAAAGAAAATCGGATGAACCGCGAGCGCGCAGAGTACCTCCATGGACTGGTCATCATGTTGAAAGCTGCCGTGCGCGATTTGCAGGCAGATCTCGCAGCCTGAACACGGGAAAGCGACAGAAGAAGGCCGCCAAGCCAAAGAGCTTGGTGGCCTTCGTTGGAATACAGGAGAGATGAGGATGGGAAAATACACCTACACGGATGACGAATATGATCGGAACAAAGTCCTGAAGTACAATCAAAACCTCTCCGCCCAGCTTTCGCACGAGGTGCAATCCACGCGTTCCATGCTGGATCATGATATCGCGGACGCAGAAGCATTGCTGCGCTCTCTCGGCAAGCCGTTGCCCAAGAAGGAGATGCACAAGACCGCCACGGCTGCGGATGCTGCGAGAAGGAAAACCTTGCTAGAAGAGACGTCGCTTCCTGCCTGGAAGGATCTCGTCGCAGAAGCGAACCACGCAATCCCCGAGAAGGTCGAACTGGAAGATGTCCTGACGGCCCAAGAATTCCAAAGCGCCTACCAGCATCTCGACGAAATCGAAACCGCGTTCGACAAAGAGACCTCTTTGAATCCAACAGACCGGAAATTGCTGGCGGTCGCCACCGGCCTTTTGACGATCAAAGCGCTGATCACGCCCGTCGTGCTGAACAAGCTCGGATACGGTTCCTCATTCGATCCATCCAAGCGCATGAAGCACAACGATCCGTCCATCCAGCAGGCGCATCGGAACGCCAACGACGCGTTCAAAAACAGCGCTTCCCCATATCATGAAAACGGCTACTGGATGAATCTCTTGTACCAAACGGTTCCCTTTGATACGACCGTCGGTTCCCCCGCCATCGGTTACAATATGGAAGGCGGATATCATCGGCTGCATACGCTCGGCCACGATCCCCTGCTTGGCTGGGTCTTCGGTACGGCCAACATCCTGACCGATACGGTGACGTTCGACACGTTGGCGACGTATCGCGTCGCAAGGAAGCCGAAACTCATGATCACGCCGCAGGCCGTTACGTTGCCAGAGCTCTTCCTGGAGAGTTTTGACGTCATCCGAGCGGACAGCTTGAACCTCCCGGCCGCGCTCTTTGCAGAGGCACAGCACCTGAAGTCCGACGAATATACGAAAGCGGGATTGCCGATCCCGGTGCTGTCGACCTTCTCCCCGGAGCTCGCGGGAAAGCTTTATAAGAGCCAGTATGACCAATTGTGCCTGATGCGGGACATCAAGCTCGTGGGCATGTCCGCCGCCATCAGCCTGTTCTTCAACATGGTGTTCGCCTTCGTGCACGGCCTGTTTTACACGGGCACGAAAGCGAACAGAAACCTGCATGAAGTAAAAACCAGGAAAATCCTCTTGATCGCGAACGCCATCGCCGGCGGAAGCAGCGTCCTCCATGCCTATCTCCTGAAAAATCCGAAAAAGCTGGATCTCGGCCAGCTGCTCGTCACCGCCTCACGGCTCTTCTCAGATCTCCGTTTTATCGCAAAAATCAAAGAAGAATACATCGCGAAAGAGCAGGATCAAGCATTGCTCCAGTCGTTGAACGACCTGAACCGCCTGGCTTCGGAGCTCGGAGGAGACGCCTGAAACATAGGAAGCACCCCCAAAAGAAAACGGGTCGCCTTTACGACGACCCGTTTCTGTGCTACAATCAGCCTGGGAGCACCAAGGCGGCCAAAATTTGCCCTCAGAAATGAGGTGCAGGCCTATGGAACAGTTTTTGATCGCACTTTTGCTGATCTGGCTGATCGCCATGGAAACCAAGAAGAAATAAACCGCTTTCTAGTGTAGGAGCCGGAATGCGGTTTTTCTGTCATTGAAAAATCTCTGAGGGCGGCCGCCTAGAGCGGTGCTCGCCTTTGTTTGTATTATACGATATTTTCGCACGCGTGGCAAGTAGCCGCGCGTTTTTTGCGTCACGGCGCTGCCTGCTCCGGCCGCTGATACACGTCGACCGTCCCGTCCTTGAGCGGCATCGCGTTCACCTTTTCGTACGCATGCGCCGAAAGGAACGCCTCCATCCGCGCGCCTGCGGGAACGGTGAGGAGGACGAGCTGCGGCGGCGCGGCCTCGAGGTCTGCAAAATAACGTTGCTCAATCTGCGGGTGGACTGTGATCAGCGGCCATTGATACGAATAGACCGATGACGAACGACGCCCGCTCCGCACGTAAATCACATTTTTATTGCCCCAGACAGAAATGCAATCTGTCGGTGCAGAATGCTCTTGCACATACTGCACCAACCGTTGCATCTCCGGCTGCTCCATTCGCAAATTGCCTTTGATGTAACGGCAAGAAACGCCAAGGACGGAAATCGTCACGAGCACCATACATATCGCGGCATATCGAAACCACTGCGGACGCCACTGTTCTTTCACATACGAAAGGAAGATGGCCGACGGGTAGACAAACGTCGGCAACAGCACCATGCCGTAATGTGCATACGTCATGCCGGACATGCTGAGCGAAAGCAAGCTCACCAGCATCAGAACCAAGCTGAGCCAAACCGTGCGGTTCCGCAACGCTCGCTGCCGGAACATGGCAAAACAGCAAGGCACGAGAACCCATGCCGTTCCACGCGAAAAGAAAAATTTCGAAAACGCATGGAGACGTTCTTTCGCCACATGAGCACCTGCCTTGTGCGCAGTATATTGCAGGTTGAAACCAATATATGCGTCCCAACACGATTGCAACGCGCCATTGGCGGCAAGCCAGAGCAAAAACGGTGCAACGCCAACAAGCAGCCCTGCCAGAGACCCGAGGAACGGTCTCCACACGTGCTCCTGCTTCCAGAGCAAATAGAACAGCACGGGGTAGCCGACCGCCCAGGCGGCAATCATATTCGGGCGAAGCATGAGCACCATCGCGAAGCCGAAGCCGAGCCAAAACGTATCGCGCACGCGAAGCACGCCTTGCTGGAAAAAGCGAAAAAAGAGATACACCGCAAGCGCAATCCACGGCAATGCATATTCTTCTGTGAGATTTCCCTCTTCGAGCAAACGGTCCGCTCCACGCAACGAACAAACCGTCACAATAAATGCTGACAACCACCAGTTCGTGCACAGCCGCGCCGTGCGAAACATAAGCCAAAGCGCCATCGCAAGCGACGCCGCTTCGAACACGATTGGCCCGCGCCATCCGCCAAGTTCGAGCCCCGCCCAGTTCATGACATAGAGAAGCGGCCCTTTGTGATCGAATGCATCCACATACGGCATGCCGCCTTGCTGTATCACCATGCCGACATATTCGAACACACTAGAATCTGTTCCCGTGAATCCATGTGGCGCCAGCATCGGACTATGCAGCAGCATAAGGAGTGTCAAGCATAAGACGACGACAGCTGTCCGAGCGAGTTCCCTTTTTTCTAACATCATGCGTCATGTCTCCTATGCCGCTGCATCCGCCGCCGGATCGTGCAAAAATCCCGCACGGCCCGCAATCCGATGCGGCAGATGCGCGGCAAGTTGATGGAGTTCACGCCGCCTTGGCGTGGGCGGAAGGTGATGGGGAGGAAGCGCACGCGCACATTGTTGTAGAGGAAGAGCACGGTCAGCATGACGTTCGAGAGGTTGAAGTCTTTCGGCACGTCCGGCAGATACTCTGCGAGCACGTCGCGCCGCATGAGGCGGAACGGCGTGTTCGCGTCCGTCACCGCCATGCTGAAGATGCAGAACAGCACGAGCTTCAGCACCTTCGTCACGACGACGCGCGAGAAGCCGTCCTCGCGATGATTGCGGTTGCCGATGAGCACGGGATACGCCTCCCGCTGCGCCCAGAACGATGCGAATTCCGACGGCCGCGTCTGCCCGTCGGAGTCCGTCTGGAAAATATAGTCCGCACCGTGGTCGAGTGCATACTGGTACGCATAGAGGAGCGTCGCGCCGTGGCCGGAGTTCTCCTTGTCGAGCACGACGAGCTGCGGCCGCCTCGCCGCGAGCTGCCGGAGCACGGCGAGCGTATCATCGCGGCTGCCGTCATTCACGATGACGAGCCGCGACCGCCCGTCGCCGTGATACGTTTCCACGACGGGATACCACTCGCGCACGACGTCCGGCAGATTTTCCGCTTCATTGTACGCCGGCATCACAATATAAAGACTGTCCACTCGATTCCACATCCATTTCTCTCGAACACGAACGCCCGGTTTTCATCTGCGCTTCATTATACAGGGGAAGTCCCCCCCGCAAGACATTTTTCCATTTTCTGTGAACGCAGGCAAAAAAGCCGCAGGACAGCTGCATTTCACAGCTGCCCTGCGGCAAATGGATGCGATGTTTTATTTTGTTTCATCCACGAGCCCGTACTTCCGCGCCTTCGCGGAACTCGCCCGCTTTCATCATGGCTTCGAGGTCGCCTTCGAGGAACGCAGTCATCGCGTCGGCCGCAGCGCGCTGCACGATCCCCGCCGCCACGCGCGCATGGATGCCGCTCTCGTTCTGGATGACTGCCGTGCGTTCAAAGGACATCGCCGTTCCCTCCTTCTCTCGCCTTTTATTTTAACGGCCGGACGAGGAATGTATCACACCTTCGAAGCCTTGATGATGCCTTTGATATCACGACATCCGTAAAAGATCCGGACGACCGTCACGATATGGCGTTCTTCATCGATAAGATAGAAAATCACGAAACGATCAGAGGTCTTGTGCGATATACGCATAAATCTCTAAAAGATCATCCTTTGCTTCTTGAGAATACACGACGGAGAAAGCCTCACTCATAGGCCGAACTCCTTCTTCAGCTCCGCGTCCACTTCCGCCGTCGTGTACGTTTTTCCGGATTTCAGGGAGTCTACGCCTTTCCAGAGCTCCGCATCGAGCTCTTCGCGCGTCATGCCGCCGATGGCAGTGACGCTTACATGAGGAAGGCGCGGCGCAAAGGGCAGTCCGCGCGTCAGTACGATCTGGCTGTAGAGCATCTGGATAGCGCTGGACGGCGTGATGCCGAGCTGCGACAGGATGCCTTCGGCATGTTCTTTCAGGCCTGTGTCGATACGGGCATAAACTGCGGATGTATTCGCCATGGAAATCGACCTCCTTTTTGCTATCGTATCAAAATTCATTTGCAATTGCAAGCAAATGCAAGCATTTCGCGCATGTAAAAAACAGGAACTGCGCGCTGCGGTTCCTGTTTTTTATGGCATCACGATGCATGAAGCGCGTGGTGTTCGGACAAGAGATAGACGCAATATTGGTTCAGGCTGATGCCTTCGCGTTTCGCACGTTCCGCGAGCTTCTTGTGGAGGCTCTTCGGCAG
>NZ_JALFCU010000051.1 GCF_022771645.1 Selenomonas sp. | reverse complement strand
TGCGTGAATGGATTTTTATATCCAGTTTAGGTTGATTTTTCAAGGCATACGGGATGTTTTCCGTGTGCGAAGTTTGAGTTGCTATCATGTCTTATCTATGCTATTATATGACTGGTAACATCTTTTGGAGGGATTATTACTAAACACGCTAATCCAATTTCGGATTAGTGAAAAATACGGACGGTTGTTATTGTGCCTTTTTTGTGCCAGAGATTCTTTATGGATTTTAATACGAATAGGCATAAACGCTCAAAAGCGATTCTGTTTGCTAAAATCATTTGTAGACGGGACGAAGATGGTAAGATCGTGCGTCCTGTGACGTAGGTGTTTGGAGGTTTGCGATGAACATCGCCATCATCCTCGCGGCCGGTGTCGGTCAGCGGATGCGGTCAGCGGGGTTGCCAAAACAATTCCTGAAGCTTTTCGGCAAACCCATCATTGTCTATACGTTGGAAAAATTCGAGCAGTGTGAGGACATCGACCGCATCGTCATCGTCTGCCGCGAGGGCTACCTCGACCATCTGCGCAGCCTGCTCGCGCTCTATCATATCGGAAAAGTGGAGCGCGTTGTCGTCGGCGGGCGCGATCGGCAGGAGAGCCTGTTGCACGGCCTTGACGCGGCTGAGAGCATCGGCACGGGCGCGGATGACATCGTTGTCATCCACGACGGCGTGCGGCCGCTCGTTGCGGAGCGCACGATCCGCGAAAACGTCCGCGTCGCGAAGCAATACGGTTGCGCTGTGACCGTCGAGCCCGTCATCGAGACCGTTGTCATCACGGAAGAACGCGAGGCGACGATGGCGGATGTGAAAAAGCGAGCGGCGACATATTCGCTGACCGCACCGCAATCGTTCCGCCTCGGCGACATCCGCGCGGCTTACGAAGTGGCTGCGCACGCCCAGGCACAGAACGCTATGCCGCTCCTCGATGCTGCCATGGTCTATGCGAGCACAGGCAAGCAGATGCATCTCGTGAAGGAGCAGAATCGCAACATCAAGATCACGACGCCGGAAGATTTCTATTATCTCAAGGCCATGATTGAGCTGGAAGAAAACAAATTTGTATTTGGATTGTGAGGCGCGAGCTCTATGGTAGAACAACGCGACATCGACATCATCTTCGAAAGCCCCATCGACTGGGCAGCGTTCCGCGGCAAGACGGTGCTCGTCACGGGCGCGACGGGACGCCTTGGCATGTACCTCGTCGAAGCGCTCGCGCACGCCGACATCGAGTGGAATCTCGACCTGCGCGTGATTGCCGTGGCGCGGAGCGCCGAAAAGCTCCAGCGCGTCTTCGGCGAGACGCTCGGTCTGCCAAACGTCCGCACCATCGTGCAGGACATCACGGAACCGTTTGACGATCTCGCGCCTGTCGATTTCATCTTTCATACCGCCGGCCTTGCGAGCCCGCGCGATTTCACGGACACGCCCGTCGACACGCTCTGGGGGCACGTTGCCGGCACACGCAATGTTTTGGAACTGGCGCGCAAGCAAGCGCATTGCCATGTCTTCTATGTTTCGACGGTCGAAATCTACGGCAACTGGGAAAGTGACGCGAAGATCACGGAAGCCGATATGGGTCCGATAATCGCGAATCGCGCCCGCGCCTGCTATCCCGAGGCGAAGCGCCTCTGCGAGACGATGCTCGCGAGCTACGCCGCGCAATACGGCGTCAACTACAACGGCGTGCGCCTCTGCCATACGTTCGGCCCCGGCATCGCGCTCGACGATGGGCGGGCGTTCGCGGAGTTCCTGCGCGACGTCGTGCGCGGCGAAGACATCGTCCTGCAGTCGGACGGCAGCGCCATGCGCACGTACACGTACGTCGCCGATGCCGTCGGCGCAATGTTCCTCATCGTGACGAGCGGCGACCCTGGCGCGTTCTACAACGTCGCGAATGTACGAAACCTCGTCAGTATCCGTGACCTTGCAGGGCTCATCGCAAGCCTCGATCCCGCACAAAAAGTGAACGTCCGATTCGCAAACGAACAGAGCAAGCTCCAGTACCTGCCGTTCCACCTCGCCATCATGGACACAAGCAAGATCGAGGCGCTCGGCTGGCAGCCGCGTGTCGGACTGAAGAAAGCGTTCCAGTACACGTTGGAGTATCTCCTGCAAAATGGGCGGGATGCGTGATGGCGGGCGATACGTTCTACGTGTTCCGCCGTCGTGTCGAAGCGGCGCTGCAAAGCCTTCCATTTTATTTTTGGCGCTGGAAGCCGATCCAAAAAAATAAGATCGTCTTCACGACAATCGAAGGGACGACGGGCTTCACATGCAACCCGAAATACATCGCGCTGGAACTATTGAAACGCAACAAAGGCTATGAGCTCGTCTGGCTTGTCAACAACCCGTCGAAAGCATTCCCGCCAGGCATCCGCGTCGTAGAGAACACGTTGTGGAACCGGGCGCGGGAACTCGCGACGGCGGCGGTCTGGATCGACAACAGCCGCAAGCAGCTCGAAGTGCGCAAGCGCCGAGGGCAGTTTTACCTCCAGACGTGGCACGCGAAACTCGGATTCAAGCCGACCTGCCTCGATCGCGGCGCCTCGTTCTCGCGCATCGCCGAGCTCGTCAGCCGCCACGACTCCGCCATGATCGACCTCGTGCTCTCGAACTCCGACTGGTATGACCGCACGCTCCCGACCGGCATGATCTACACCGGCCCGACACTCCGTAGCGGCTCGCCGAGATGCGATATCCTCATCGGCGGCCGCGACGCGCAGCGGCGCAGCATCCGCGAGCAATACCGCCTCGCGCCGGACACCCGCATCCTCATGTACTGTCCGACGTTCCGCGGCGGCAGCCAGGCGACGAACCGCACGATTGAAAAAGGCGACCACGCGCCTGACTACGACCGCCTGCTCCGCGCTCTGCGCGAGAAATTCGGCGGCCGATGGGTCATCTTCCTGCGGCTCCACCCGCAGCTCACCGCCCGACACATCGCCGCGCACGCCGAGAATCAAGACCTCATCGACGTCAGCACCGTCGACGACATGTACGAACTCCTCGCCGCCTGCGACGCCTTCCTCACCGACTACAGCAGCGCCGCCTTCGACGCCGCCGTCATGAACATCCCCGTCTTCCTCTACTGCGACGACTACAGCGCATACGAAGGCGAGCGCGGCAAGCTGCTGTGGGATCTCCGAGAGCTGCCGTTTCCACTGGCGGAAAACGACGACGAGCTCGAACAGCAGGTCACGCACTTTCAGCAGACAGAGTACCTCGAAAAACTGGCAAGGTTGTTTCGCGAGTGCGGAGTGGAAGAGAACGGGAAAGCGAGCAAGCGCGTGGCGGATGCAATCAAACAACACTTGGGATGATTTATGGGAAAATAAAAAGAGATACAAGCAATAGGAATGGCAAAACTGTCCGGAGTTCCTATGCCGTATCTCTT
>NZ_JALFCU010000035.1 GCF_022771645.1 Selenomonas sp. | reverse complement strand
GCACAAGAACGCGACCTGCGTAAGGAATCGCGAGCGTTGCGTCTTTGCATAGACCTGCTCAGCATAGTTCCGATTCTCGAGGTAGAAGCGTTCCTCCGCTTTCGCGTCACGCTTCGCCGCCTTCGACTTCGCGACACGGGCAAAACGATCGTCGCGCTTGCGCAGCTTCTTCAAAAAGCCCATGATTATTCATCCTCCGGCCACGTTTTTCGATCTGCAATCAAATAGAGATCCCACTCTGCTGGAGTGAGTTTCCCAAACAGGCAACCTGCGCCAGCATCGTACCACAAAGAAAACGGACAGCACTCGCAATGTTCCTGCGTGCCATCGCATTTCTCTTTGAGAATCCATGCGGCCATCTTTAGCATTTTCGTTTCTGCTTCATGCTCTGTCATCATGATTCACCTTCCAGACGTTTCGCTCCTCTGCAATTCCCGCCAAATACCAATTCTTTGGACCGTCATCGCTCATTCTTCGTTCGCCGCCTTCGATTTGCCGACGCGGGTAAAGCGATCATCGCGCTTTTTCAGTTTTCGCAGGAATCCCATATATCACACCTCCCATTCCATCGGACAGAGGATTATGTAATGCTCATTCGCAGGAGCGATTTTGCAGACAGGCCGACCTTCCTCGTCATAGTCGTCGAACACGCAGCCGCAACATCCTTCGTGATCCGCGCAATACTTTTTGAGGTCACGCGCTTGCACGACGGCGATGTTGTCTGTCTCTACTCTCTCCATGTCTGTCATTCGTCATCCCTCCATTTCGCACGGCGCTCGATGGTTTCCATATCCCAAAAATACGGAACGCCAAGCAGGCACCATTCGAAATCTGAAAGCGAGCATTCATACAGCTTGTCAAAGAACGGGCATTCGCAGGGCCCATCGCCCTTGCTCCAATGATCTTTGCAATACTGTAAGATTCCACGCGCCTCGACAAGCACATACATGCGGTCGCTCTGTTCTCGTTCGTCGACCTTCTTTTTCTTTTTCATACAATCCCTCCTAAAATCGTTTCTGATCGTCCGTTTTGCGTCACGCAAACAAGTTTACCTGTTTCGCGTAAAGCGCGCTCATACACGACGCTAGAGCCGTTTCTGCTCATTTCTATAGGCTAACCACTTTGACATAAATCCCTTCTTGATACTTGTGGTACAGCTTCTGGATATTCTCCAGACACACCTGAGCATCATCGTGCCAGTAGCCGAGCTGCGTCATGCAGTCCTTGACCATCTTGATCATGTTGTCCGTGTCAGGCTTCGTGGTTTTCCATTCGGTCTGGTCGCTCACCATGTCCTTGTGGTATTCGAATGCCACGCACAAACAAAGCGCGCCTTCCATCGGCTGTTTCGGCGCGTGCTGTCCGAGATGCGCCATGTAGCTCGCTCTCGCGTCGCGGACGTTCGCCGGTTCGTAGAAATGCGGCTTGCCGTTCTTGACGGCGACCTGCTTCTCCTGGTGCGTCGCGGACGGGATCCGCATCGGTTCAAAAAATTCGATCTCCATCTGGTTCTTGTTCCTCCTCGCTCTTTCTTTCTGATACCCATGCAGCAGAAAAGGAATTTTGGCGGCTTTTGATTGGAAAAGAGGTAGTTACTGTTATCCCGTATCCATAAGGGGGCGGATTCAGCCCCCCTTATGGTAGGGGAATAGTAATGTACTCCTCTTTTTTCAATCCATCAAAAACAGTTCCTATAGTTCCTGTTCTTATATTCATATATAAGACAAAAAAGGAACGGGAACGCTTGCCTATTTGTCAGAATATTTAACACAATATTTACTCATCATCATCATCAGTTTCGCCGTCCGAATTTTTCGGTGTAATCACTCCATTCTCCACGACGAAATCACCATACTTCCTGTACTTCTTGTGAAGCGTCACGCGAGCGAGCTCTTTCCCAAAAAGAGCCTCTGACTGCTTTGCGATGTCAGTTACCTTCACACGGACAACTCCATCATCATCAGGCGCTTTGCTAGCCGCGACTGTCTCATATGCGTCAATCAAATCCTGCCGCTCTTCGTCGCGTTTCGCCTGCTTTGCGCTGCCGTCGCTTTTGTCTTTCTGGTGGAGCGTGCGCCCGTTGACTTCGACGTCCGGGCGGATGTCTTTCAAAAGCCCGCTTTCGTCTACGTGATGGAGTGGATAATCAAACCACATATCCATGTCTGGCGGTGTTTCGAATTCGCGGAGCGTGGAAGAAATGCGCCACGCCGTGACGTGTTCCGCATGGTCGTCTGCCGCGACGATAAGCGGCTGCAATCCCTGCATCTGCTCGTCCGTCAGATGGTCTTTTGCGTAATTCGTCAACTGGTATTCACTTTGGATGTCATCAAGGCCGATGTCGTCGCGCCACGATGCATCGAGCACGCTGTCGAGGTACGTCGAAATCGCGCGGCAGACAAGTTTCGCCTTGACGTGCGTGCGCTGCTCGTTCTTGAGCGGCAGTTCGATGATGTCGAGGAGCGCGTCGGGGTCACGTGCGAAGACACCGCTGCCGCTCGCTCGGTCCATGGCTTTCTTGCCACCCTGCGCGCCCTTGCTATGGTGGTGGCAGTAGATGACGCTGCAATCGACCTCTGTAGCGATCTTGTCGAATTGGTTGCAAAAGAGCGCCATTTCCTGCGCGCTGTTCTCGTCGCCCGTGATGACCTTGTAAATCGGGTCGAGGATGATGGCGGCCGGCTTCACCTTCACGGCGCGGCGGATGAGTTTCGGCGCGAGCTTCTGCAAATCAAGGCTTTTCCCGCGCAGATTCCAGATGTCGATGTTCTTGATGTTCGCCATGTCCATTCCCATGGCCTCATAAACCACCTTGAAACGATTCAGGCACGATGCGCGGTCAAGTTCGAAATTGACATACACAACCGGCCCTTTCGCGCACGTCGGCCTCAGCCACCGCACGCCGTTCGCGAGCGCGATAGTTAATTCGATCAGCAGGAACGACTTGCCCGCCTTGGACGGCCCCGAAATGAGCATCTTGTGTCCTTTGCGCAGGATGCCCTCTATGAGCTCCGGCGCGAGCGGCGGCAGGTTGTCCCAGTCGAACGACGCGAGGTTTTCGAAATCCGGCAGGTCATCGTTTTGTTCGTCATACCATGCCTTCCATGCGGCGTAATCTTTCGCGCCGATGTTCACGCCGAGCAGGAACTGCTTTTTCCCCTTTCGCCACAAGCCCGGCATGCGAGACAGACGCGAGGCATTACGGTTCTGCTTGTCGAGCTTCAGGCCGTTCTTTTCGCAGATGTCATAGAGCCCGTTGACGCGCTTCTTGTATTCCTTGTCGTCGCTGCCTGCATCGATGTGCACGATGGCATGGAGGCTCTTGTTTCCGCTTGAGACAAGCGCAGCCACAGGGAGATTCAGCTTTTCGATGATCTCCAGCTGCTGGTTCACGGGGATGCTGTCGCTCTCGATGAGCGTGTAACGGAAATCCGCGACGTTCGCGTCTGTTGCTTTCGTCTCGCCAGCTTCTTTGAACGGATTGAAACGAATCCATCCGCCGGCTTCCTTATCGTAATCGCCGACGGCCCATGCGACGTCGTCCGTCATGGTCTTGAGTTCGTGCACGAGCTCCGCGCACGTCTTGTAGTTCCCAGAGAATGACGGGACGAATTTCGACTTTCCGTTTTCCGTCTTTTCATGAGACTTCGTGCAGTAGCTCACCCAATCATCCGGCGAGAACAGCGCCTCGAGGTAGGCGATGAGGTCTTGATTCTGATTCCACGCTTTGTCGTCAGGCTCTTCTACCTTGCGGTTTCCTTCCAGCCAATTCGGGTCAATGATGCGCCCTTCCTCCGCAGGTATCACATCATTCCACCCAATGGCCTTGTCTTCCTTGACTTAATGCGGCTGGTATCCGTACGACTTCGCGATGTGGAAAATCGTTCCTGCCGTGACGATCTCGCCTTCGTCGTCGAATCCCGACCATTTGCGCTCACACTCGCCGTCATGAAAGCGCGCGCTGTCTGTCATGCTCCATTCTGCCCAGACGTGGCACGGTACGCCTTCATGCTTCAAGGCCATGCCGACCTGGCACCATTCCTCATACGACAGCGCGGCGGGGTCGATGGCCGCGAGCGCGGATTGCAGTTGTTCGTCCATTTATGCCTCCTTCGGTTCATACGTCCACGGGTCTACTGTGTTCGGCACGCGCCAGCCGTTGAAGCTGATTCTTGCGATCATCTTCTTAGCGGCTTCAAATGCCCACGTTCCGACGTGCCGGAATCCTTTGCCTTCCAAGAAACGAATCTGTTTCGGCGTCGCAAGTCCGAGCTGCTGACGTTTCTTCAAGCGGTCAATGAGCTGACTTGCCTTGCCCGCACTCTCGATGTTGTCGGCGTAAATGCCGCGCGATTCCAGGAATTTCTTTTGCGTCTCGCTCACGGGCATGAGCTCCCATCCGAATGATGGCGTATAGTTCGCCAAATCCTCTGCTTGGATGCTCATTTCAAATTGCAACGGGTCGACAAGCTTGCGCTTGCGCCGTTTCATGGCGTCGAGCTCTTTCGCGAGTGCTTCCTCGCGTTCCTGAATTACGTCTTTTTCTGCCATGCGTTCGGCGTCCTCAAGGTCGACAGCGCTAGCCGCATCCTCGATGCGTTTCGTCATAGCCTTCGCCATGGCCTTGTCTTTCGCGAGCAAGTGTGCTGGACGGCAGAGCTCATGCTTTTCGCACATCCACAGGAAATCCAAGAGCAGGAGCTCTTTTTTCCCGGGATAAAGCCGCGTCCCGCGCCCTACCATCTGTGAATAGAGCGCGCGGCTTTTCGTCGGCCGCAAGACCACGATGCAGTCGACCGGCGGGCAGTCCCACCCTTCTGTCAGCAGCATGGAGTTGCAGAGCACGTCATATTTCCCGTTTTTGAAATCTCGCAAGACCTCCGCGCGATCCGCACTCTCGCCGTTGACCTCAGCAGCACGGAATCCTTGCGCCTTGATGTAGCGGCAGAACTTTTGGCTTGTCGCAATGAGTGGTAGAAAAACCACCGTGCGCCGTCCCTTACAGTAATGCGCCATTTCGGCCGCGATGTCTCCAAGATACGGGTCGAGCGCGGACGCCACATCATCCGCTTGGAAATCTCCATGCACGCGGACGCTGGAAAGGTCGATGTTCATTGGAATCGTCTGCGCCTTGATGCGGCAGAGATAGCCGTCCTTGATGGCTTGTGGCAAAGAATATTCGTATGCGAGCGAATCGAACACCTCGCCCAAATCCTTCATGTCGGCGCGGTCGGCCGTCGCCGTCACGCCAAGCACTTTTGAATCGTAGAAGTGATTCAAGATGTTCCAATACGACTGGCTAACAGCATGATGCGCCTCGTCGATGATGATGGTGTCGAAATAATCCTTGTCGAAACGGTCGAGCCGCGCGTCCCGCATGAGCGTCTGGACGCTGCCGACAACGACGCGCTTGAATGGTTCTTCCAGACAGGAATGCTCTGCTTTCTCGAGCGCTGTTTGCAATCCTGTCGTGTGATAAATTTTGTCACTTGCCTGCTCCAACAGCTCACCACGATGAGCGAGAATGAGCACGCGTTCTCCTTGATTGACACAATCCTTCGCGATCTGCGAAAATACGATGGTCTTGCCCGTTCCGGTCGGTAGGACAAGCAGGGTTTTCTCGCGCCCTTCCTGCCATTCTTCTTCCACCTTGAACACGGCTTCTTTCTGATATGGCCGTAGTTCCATGAAATCCCTCCTCGTGCCGTCCCGCCCGCCTCAGTCGTAAAGAAAAACTTTACAAGTGGTTTCGCGTTACGGCTTGATCCACTTCTTAACGTCGTTGTACGTGTTGCCTTTGTATGGGCGGTTGTCGAACTGTGCCATACCTTTGCATCCGATGGCCTTGTCGAAATCCGGCGTGAACGCCTCGCCCTTCTTCAGGAGGCCGATGCAAAGGAAGAAGTCGCGGATGAAACCGATGGCCGATTTTTTGAGGTAGAACGTATATTTCGCGTATGCTGTGCCCTTGTCCGTCTCGACGGCTACCGTGACACGCGCCGTGTTGCAGGCGATCTTGCCCGTCGCGGGATTGCCCTCGTAATGGCCGCGGTCCCAGTTCATGACCGTGAATTCGTAATTGCCAGGAGGGAGCACGACGTATTCGGGCGCATCCTCCCATGCGACGGTGTCGCCCCATTCGATCGCCTTATCCTCGCCGTCTTTCTTCGTCGCATTGTTGCCGAATGGATTGTTGAAATCTGCCATGTTGTTTTCTCCTTCTTGTCATTTGATGATATTTCTTGATACTTGTTGATATTTGTCAAAACGGCGCGTCGACTTTTGCCGCCTTCACGACGTCTTTCCAGTTTGGGATGATGACTTCCTTGATGAACTGCTCCGGCCATTTCTCGACGGGCATGACGCCGTCCGTGTCTGGAAACGCCTTTTTGTCTTTCGCGAGACAACCAGCCGTAACCGCCCATACAGCGAGCTCCTGCGCCGTGACGCCGGCCTTGTCAGCGTTCGAAAGCACCTGCTCTTGGATGGATACAGAACGTTTTTGAGCAGCTTGTTTCGTGCTGTCCGATGTCTTAGTCACGTCGGCGTTTTGGATGGCCTTCACGGCCTCTTCAGGGGCTTTTCTGAACACTTCCTGCTCGATCTCCATTGCTTTCTTGTTCGAAACAGGTTGAGCGCCGACCGATTTCGCGAACGCCTCAGCCGCCGCCGCGTCTCCTGGAGACTCGCCGTCCTTCTTCATGTCTTTCAACATGCCTGGCGTCGCTCCCGCGTGGAAGTCGATGATGATGTTTTCCAATTCCGTGAAATCGAATGGCAGCTCATCATCAAGGCCGATGCGGTTTTTCGCATCCCAACACGGATGGTGGTTCGTGTACATGACGCGCCTGCCGCCTTGCGCCTTCTTCTTGCCGTTCACCTCGGAGACGATCTCCTTGTAATTTGCGAAAAGCAGGATGTCGCACCATTCTTTGACCAGCGCCGAGCATTTCGAGCCAGCTTTGTTGCCGAGCTTGAGCTCGTAGCGGTCATAAGCACCCATTTCGTCGGGGCGTTCGAACTTGCGAATGACAGAATGCGCCGTCAACACGATATTGATTTTCGCGCTGTTCATGAGGTCTGACAGCATATCCAGCAGCTTGCCGAATTCCTCAGCTACCATGGTATAGCCCTTGCCATAACCGAAATCCTCGATAGAGTTCTTGTGCCCCGCTTGGCAGATTGCTTGCTCGCACAATCTCTCCGCCCAGTCTGCTGTGTCGATGATGAGCGTCGAGCACACATCTTGATGCGTCTTTACGTAATCGATCATGTGCAGAAGCTCCGTCCACGTCTGCGGCTTTTGGAAACGTCGCACATCCATCGTCGTCGTGCTATCCTCTGTGTCGATGAATAATGGATTCGGGAACTTTGCAGCGAATGTCGATTTTCCGATGCCCTCCGGCCCGTACAGCACCACCTTGAAAGGTACGTACCTCGGGCCAGCCGTGATGTCAAATTCCATAGTCTACCTCCTTCTTGATCTCCAATTCCGCATCCGTCACAGGAATGAATGCGAGCGTGTTGCCTGGAAGCTCCGGCTTGATTTTGTTTTCTATCAGCGTAGCTTCCCAATAGACGTTTGAACGGTCGTCGCCTGTGATGCGAACGATGACGTCGC
>NZ_JALFCU010000122.1 GCF_022771645.1 Selenomonas sp. | reverse complement strand
CTTGGGGGAGGACGGCGGTCATCGCGCAAGGGGAGGAAGCATTATGGGGATCAAACAGAAATTCCTGGCGCTCACGGGCATCGTCGGACTCATGCTGGCGCTCGTGTCGGCGCTCGGCTACTACATGGCGCAGAGCGCGCTCAACACGAGCATCCAGGGCTAGATCACGGCGAACGTCGAGAGCGAGCGGCAGAATGTCATCGGATGGGTCACGACGCACGCGCGCGTGGCCGAGGACGCTGCCGCGCACATGGGCGCGCTTGATGATGCCGTGAGCGTTCCGACGGTCGACGAGATTGCACCAGCGAAGGATGAGATGCTCTTGGGCCTCACGATCGGCCGCGAGGACGGGCGCGTCGTCAGCTACCCGTCCGGCGACCTCACGGGCAAGCTCATCCCGCAGGAACGCGGCTGGTACAAGGACGCGAAGGCGCAGGGCAAGACGCTCTACACCGATCCGTACGTCGACAAGATCACGAACAAGCTCTGCGTGTCCATCGCTGTGCCGTATTACAAGAAGGACGGCGCGTTCGGCGGCGCGGTCTGCGAAGATATTTCGCTCGAAAGCCTCGACGGCTACGTCGAAAAGCTCGATTACAAGGGCGCGGGCATGGGCACGATCCTCACGGCGGACGGCAAGGTCGTCGCGTCGAAAGACACGGAGCTCCAGGACAAGGATGCCAAGGACATCCCGGGCCTCAGCGACAAATTCTCCGAGATGGTGACGAAAGGCTCCAGCATGTTCACGCAGGACATGAACGGCGAAGATACGGTTATCGCCTATGCGACAATCGACGGTCCGGGCTGGATCATGATGATGGCCGTGCCCGAGAGCGTCGTTTACGCCGAGCTCACGCACATGAAGATCGCGTTCATCATCGTGACGCTCATCGGCCTTGCCGTCATCATGATCATCTGCCAGCTGTTCGCGCGCCGCATCACGGGCCCGATCGCTATTTTGAAAGACCAGGCCGCGCTGCTCGCGGACGGCGACCTGCGCGCGGAAGTCTCCGTCGACTCGAGCGACGAGCTCGGCGACCTCGCGAACGCGTTTGACACGATGGCGAAGAACCTCCGCAAGCTTATCGAGAACGTCTCAAACACGGCTGACCAGGTCGCGGCGGCATCGGAGGAGCTCACGGCGAGCTCGCAGCAGTCGGCGCAGGCGAACCAGAGCGTCGCGCAGACGATCGTCGACGTCGCGAACGGCATGGAAGCGCAGCTCACGAGCATCGACGGCGTGAAAGACAGCGTCGACGCGGTCGACAGCCAGGTGCTCGAGACGTCGGCGCGCGCCGAAGGCGTGTCCGGGCGTTCCGAGGAGACGGCCGAGGCCGCGAAGCACGGCCAGAGCCTCATGGAAAGTTCTGTCACGAAGATGGAGGAAATCGAGCAGAGCGTCAACGCGACGGCCGACGTCATGGACATGCTCGGCAAGAACTCGAAGGAAATCGGTACGATGGTCGAGACCATCAGCGGCATCGCCGAGCAGACGAACCTGCTCGCGCTCAACGCGGCCATCGAGGCAGCGCGTGCCGGCGAGGCCGGCCGCGGCTTCTCCGTCGTCGCCGACGAAGTGCGCAAGCTTGCCGAAGCGTCGCAGCAGGCGGCCGGCGAGATCGAGGCGCGCATCCGCACCATCCAGGAGGATACGACGGCGGCTGTCGCGAAGATGGAAGGCGGACGCAGCCATGTACAGGAAGGCACGGACGCCATTCGCACCGTCGGCGAGGAGTTCCAGAGCATCATGGACAAGATCGCGCAGACGAACGACGACATGACGGCCATCAACGATACGATGCAGGGCCTCGCGGGCGGCACGAAGAAGATTGTCGACGTCATCGGGCAGGTCGATGAAATCAGCCGTCAGACGTCGGAGCACACGCAGACGATCAGCGCGGCCGCGGAGGAGCAGAGCGCATCGGCGTCCGAAATCGCGACGGCTTCGTCGTCGCTTGCGAAACTCGCGAACCAGTTGCAGGAAGCAACGAAAAAATTCAAAGTGTAAGGAGCGGATCACATGTCAAAGTACGCATTCATCACGGGCGCGTCGAGCGGCATCGGCAAGGCGACGGCGAAAGCGCTCGCGAAAAAAGGCTACGACCTCGTCATCGCGAGCCGCAGCCTGAAAAAACTCGAAGCGGTGAAGCAGGACATCGAAGCGTCGGAGCACGTCACGGTCACGCCGTTCGTGCTCGATGTCACGGATACGGCGGGCATCCACCAGACGACGTCCGTCGTGCTCGAAAAATTTGGCGCGCCGGACGTGCTCGTCAACGACGCCGGCCTCGCGCGCGGCCTCGAGCCGTATGATCAGACGAACGAAGAAGACATCCTCGAGATGGTCGACACGAACATCAAAGGCTTGTTCCTCGTCACGCACGCGTTTCTGCCCGCGATGGTCGAGCGCAACAGCGGCCACATCGTGAACCTCGGCTCGACGGCCGGCCTCTACGCGTACGCGGGCGCTGCCGTCTATTGCGCGTCGAAGGCCGCCGTCAAGACGTTCTCCGACGGCATCCGCATCGATTGCATGGCGACGGATGTCAAGGTCACGACGATCCAACCGGGGATGGTCGAGACGCCGTTTTCCGAAGTGCGCTTCCACGGCGACAAGGAACGTGCGGCGAACGTCTACAAAGACATCGAGCCACTGACGCCCGACGACATCGCCGATGCGATCGCCTATGTCGTCGACACGCCGCGCCGCGTGCAGATCAGCGACGTCGTCCTGCTCGCAAACCAGCAGGGCACGGGCTTCCTCGCGTGCAAGAACCCGAAGCGCAACGCGAAATAACGTCAAGCAAAGAGAAAGCCGCAGCTTTTGCGGATGCGATGCATCATCGCATTCCGGAAGCTGCGGCTTTTTGCGTAAGAGGATTTTTTTCGTTGCCAGCCAATCGTATACGTGTTACGACGTTGCGTTTTTGCTATGGCGATTTTTGATCGCCAGTCCGACGAAGAACGCGGCGGCGATGACGAAGCCGACGACGCTCGTCATCTGCGCGCTGTGGAACAAGCCGAGCACGGGCGCGGTGTAGTCGCCGCGCAAATATTCGAGGAAGAAGCGCGCGAGCGAGTACAGCATGACGTAGAGCGCGAAGCATTGGCCTTTCGCATGGTTTGTCGTGCGGTACAGCAGCAGCAGCGCGAAAATCACGACGTCGAGCTGTCCTTCCCAGACCTCCGCGGGCCAGAGCGGCTGGTTGCCGTACGTGTGATAGGCGAGCGTCGTCGACGGATAGACGATGCCGAACGCGCTGCCCGTCGGCGCGCCGAACGCGTCGCCGTTCAAGAGGTTCGCGCAGCGCCCGAGCGCCTGGCCGAGGATGATGGCCGGCGCGAAGACGTCCATGAGATGCACGATGTCGAGATGATGATGATGGCAGTACCAGACGCCCGTCAGCACGCCGAGCACGACGCCGCCCTGGATGGCCATGCCGCCCTGCCAGACATTGAACAGCTCTGTCAAATGATTGTGATAATAGCTCCAGTCAAAGAAGAACACATCCCAGAGCCGCGCGCCGATGAGCCCGGCGACGCCACAATAAATGCCGAGATCGACGACGTATTTCTCATCCCCGCGCCCGTCGGCCTTCGCCAGAAAGAAACCTACGCCCGTCGCGAGAATGATGGACAGCGACAGCACGAGCCCGTACGCGCGGATCGGGAAATCGCCGATGAAAAACAAATATTGATGCATGGAAGCACCCCTTTGCCGATTGCTGCCCTCTATTATAAGGCAAGCGGAACAGGGACACAAGCGCCGCGCGAGCGTATGGGTAAAGGGGAAGATGATACTGGAGTTCCAACTGGAATGGAAAAAACGGAGATTTTAGAAAAGTTTCAACTGGAATGGAAACTTTTCTTGATTTGCTTCGAAATTTATTTTACAATGGAAAAAGTAACGTAGAAGGAGGGATCTGTATGGTGGTGGAGCGTCGTCGTTCTTTGGAGAAGTTGGAAAAATTCAAGGACAAATCCGTGATCAAGATCATCACGGGCGTCCGTCGGTCGGGAAAATCGACGTTGCTCCGGCAGTTTGCACAGCGGCTGCGCGCGCAAGGCGTGGAGGATGCGTCCATCTTATTCATCCAGTTGGATCGATTGGAAAACGAGCACCTGCGGGAGTATCATGCGCTTTATCAAGAAATCATGAAACATCGGAGGGCGGGCTGCATGCAGTACATTTTCTTGGATGAAGTGCAGCTGGTACCGGAGTTTCAGAGAACGGTGCTTTCTCTCTTTGAGCAGGAGCGCTTGGATTTATACCTGACGGGCTCGAATGCCAGCCTGCTTTCGGGGGAATTGGCCACGCTGCTTTCCGGGCGTTACGTGGAAATCGCCATGTTGCCACTTTCCTTTGCGGAATATTGCGAACTAGCAAACACAGCACCGGCGCAAGCGTGGAACACGTACGTCCGGTGCGGCGGATTCCCATATCTCTCGCAGATCGAAGGCGAGGACGAAAAGCGGGATTATTTGCAAGGCATCTATCACACGGTTCTGCTCAAAGACATCATCGAACGCCACAACGTGCAGGACCCGTATGTTTTGGAGAGCATCTTGCGTTTTTTGATGGACAATGTCGGAAATCTCGTGACGTCGAAAAAAATCGCGGATAGTTTGACCTCGTTCGGCAGGAAGACGTCGCCGATGACGGTGGAAAAGTATTTGCGTACGCTCGAAGAAGCGTTCATCCTGTATCGGGTGAGCCGCTTTGATATTCAGGGCAAGCAGCATCTGCGGTTCGCAGGAAAATATTATGTCGTCGACACCGGCCTGCGTTGGCTCTTGCTCGGCGATCGCGGGCGTGATCTCGGCCATGTCTTGGAAAACATTGTTTATCTTGAATTGTTGCGGCGAGGCAATCATGTGTTCATCGGAAAATTTGGAGACGGCGAAATTGATTTCGTGGCGGAAAAAGGAGGCGCCCGAACGTACTATCAAGTATCGGCCAGCATCCTCGATCCAATGACATACGAACGCGAACTTGCACCGCTGAAAAAAATCAAGGACAATTATCCGAAATTCATCCTCACGCTCGACACGCTACCGATGGAAGACGAGGGCATCCGGCAGATAAACCTGTTGGACTTTTTGCTTGCAAATGTCCTGTGAAAATAAATTTCTGTCTTGCGGGGGGGACAATACTGCTATAATGAAAAGAGTTATCCACAGGAGGGATGGATTTGGTCTTTTCATCAACGGTCTTCTTGTTCTTGTTTTTGCCGCTCGTGCTCGTGATCTACTATCAGCCATGGTTCACGTCGCGGAACTTCCGCAACCGCTTCTTGCTCTTGGCGAGCTTGCTGTTTTACGCGTGGGGCGAGCCGGTGTTCATCGTGCTGATGGTGTTTTCCATCGTCGTCGGCTGGTTCGTCGGGTTGCACGTCGGCGCGTCGGCAGGTTCGGACAAGGTGCGGAGAAAACGATGGCTGATTGCGGGTGTTGCGTTCCATGTCGGTTTGTTGTTCGTCTTCAAGTACCTGACGTTTGCAGCGCAACAGGTGGGACTCTTGCTCGGTACGGACACGTCCGTCATCCACATCGCGCTGCCGGTCGGCATCTCGTTCTTCACGTTCCAATTGCTGTCGTACCTGTTCGACATTTATTACGGCAAAGCCGGGGCACAGCGGAGCGTGCTGAACGTCGGCCTTTACATCGCGCTCTTCCCACAGCTCATTGCTGGCCCGATCGTGCGCTACGATACGATCGAACAGCAGATCGAGCACCGCAAGGAAAACCTTGCGGACTTTGCCGACGGCATGATGCGTTTCATCTACGGCCTCGGCAAGAAAGTGCTCATCGCCAATTACATCGCGCAGATTGCGGACAACATCTTTGACGTAGGCGTGCCGCTCTCCGTCACGACGGCGTGGCTCGGCGCGCTTGCCTACACGCTCCAGATTTATTTCGATTTCTCGGGCTACTCCGACATGGCCATCGGCCTCGGAAAGATGTTCGGCTTCCGCTTCCCGGAGAACTTCAACTATCCGTATATTTCGCGGAGCGCGACGGAGTTCTGGCGGCGCTGGCACATCTCGCTTGGCTCGTGGTTCCGCGACTACGTCTACATCCCGCTCGGCGGCAACCGCGTGCCGCGCCCGCGCTGGATCTGGAACCTCTTCGTCGTTTGGGCGCTCACGGGCATCTGGCACGGCGCGAACTGGACGTTCCTCCTCTGGGGTCTCTGGTACTTCGTGCTGCTGCTCGTCGAAAAGCTCACAAAGTTCCCGGACAAGCTCGGCCCGCTCGCGCACGTCTATGCGCTCTTTGTCATCGTGTTCGGCTGGACGGTTTTCCGTTCGCCCGACCTCGCGCATGCGACGAGCTACCTCGGCATGATGTTCGGCGCAGGGAGCGCCGGCCTCTTTGACAGCACGGCGTGGTATTACCTCTGGAACGGGCGGACCATCTGGGCTGCGGCGCTCGTGCTCTCGCTGCCGGTCGTACCGTACGTGCAGAAACGCTTCGCAGAGACAGCCGTCACGCGCGTCGGCGAACCGGTGATGGCGACGGGAATTTTTTTGCTGTCGCTCGTCGTGACAATCAGCTCGACGTACAATCCGTTCATTTATTTCAATTTCTGAGGTGCTGCTTTGAGAAAAAAGGTAAGAGAAACAAGTATGCTCCTTTGTGCAGGCCTTCTCATAATGATTCTTTCCTCCATTATGTTACGTTTTGGTACGATGCAGATTTTTATCAAAACGTTGCACATGAAAGATGGCATCACTAATATTGTATTCGCGGATAATAAAGATCTCGCAGATTATAAAGACGAAGAGGAAAAACAGAAGGGCATTCCTGCTGATGAAATCAAGATGGATTGGGAGAAAAAGTATCCTTTTCAGAAGGATGCGATTGACACGGAAGATGCTTCTAGCATAACAGGAGAGAGTGAGCTTTTCTCTGTCCTGAAAGAAAGAATTGAAACATATCGGACGAAAATTGAGAGATGGACCAATCGCTATCTTTGGCATTATATAGACGCCGTTCAATTGGCAGAAATTTATAAGAACGATATCCTGGCGTGGAATATTCGTAGCATCAATGAATACAACGGTGTCGTACAATTGCCGGATGGTCAGTTGGCCGCATTTGTGCGACGAAAAAATGTGGAAGAGAACGTAGCAAATGTTTCGAACCTCGCTCGAATGTGCCAAAACCAAGGCGTCCATTTTGTAATGGTGCTGGCTCCAAGTAAAATTGCACGGTCAGAAACGATGTATGCGGGGAAGCTCGACTTTTCAAACCAAAATGGAGATGATTTTGTTCAAGGTTTGCGCGCGAATGGTGTAGATCGCATTGACATTCGAGATGATATCGAGGAAGAGCATCTTGATCAACATGACTTGTTTTATCGAACAGATCACCATTGGAAAGCATCGACGGCACGATGGGCAACAAGAAAAATTTTTGCATATCTCAATCAGTCATGCGGTTATCAGGCAGATGTATCATTGCTTGATTCGCAAAAATATGAAGAAGCGGTTTATCCATCGTGGTTTCTTGGGAGTCGCGGGAAAAAATTGACATTGGCGCGAACAACGCCCGATGACTTTTCGCTTTACTATCCCAAGTTTAAAACATCGTTTACCATGTTCATTCCGTCCATGCAATTGAAAAAGCAAGGAGATTTTTCTATCATGTATATGATGAAAGAGATGGATTTCGCAGGGGGCAGTTACAAGCATAATCCCTACGGTGCTTATGCTTATGGTGATCGCGCGTATATCGATATCTGCAACTTAGAAAAACATGATGGAAAGCGACTTTTATTTATCCATGATTCATTTGGCGATGCTGTAACCCCGTTTTTGGCATTGGGAATGGAACATTTGCAAACGCTAGATCCAAGACATTTCCGTGGAAGCATTCGAACATTCATTCAAAAAGAAAAACCAGATACAGTCGTAGTTTTGTATTATATAGAAGAATTGGGGAGTAGCGGGAAACCAGCGAAACCAACGCAACAAAAAGGAGTTTTTGACTTGCGTTGACGTTTTCTAAACGGGTAAAATATATTTGAAAACTCCCGACGGCTGTGCTAAAATATCTCCCGTATGCAACATCAAAAACAAATGCAACGAAAGAGCGAGTAGCGCACGAAAAATCCCAAGCGAGCCGCAGATGGTGGGAGGCGGTGGAAGAGGCGTGCGTGAAGATCCCTCTGGAGCAGCTGGTTGAAATCTTTTTTCGAGAGTAGGCCGCGCCGGATGTCCCCGTTACGGAGCAATGCATCGCTGTTTGCCGTGCGTGAAATAGGTGGTTTTTGTTGGCAGTCTGCCCTCATCCTGTTTTGGATGGGGGCTTTTCATTTAAGGAGGAGTTCGTTTGTATAAGAAAGTTGATACAAACCTGAATTTTGTCGAGCGCGAGAAGGAAGTCGCGCAGTTCTGGAAAGATCATGACATCGCGCAAAAGGCCATCGACCAGCGTGAGGGTTCGGATACGTTCACGTTTTACGACGGGCCGCCGACGGCGAACGGCAAGCCGCATATCGGCCATGTGCTGACGCGCGTCATCAAGGACATGCTGCCGCGCTATGCGTCGATGAAGGGCAAGAACGTCCTCCGCAAGGCCGGCTGGGACACGCACGGCCTGCCGGTCGAGCTCGAGGTCGAGAAGGCCATCGGCATCAACGGCAAGGAGCAGATCGAGGCGTACGGCATCGAGCCGTTCATCAAGAAGTGCCGCGAGTCCGTCTGGAAATACAAGGGAATGTGGGAGGAGTTTTCCGACGTCGTCGGTTTTTGGGCCGACATGGAGCATCCGTACATCACGTATGAAAATGACTTCATCGAGTCCGAGTGGTGGGCGCTGAAGGAAATCTGGAAGAAAGGCCTGCTGTATCAGGGCTACAAGGTCGTCCCGTACTGCCCGCGCTGCGGCACGCCGCTGTCGTCGCACGAGGTCGCGCAGGGCTACAAGGACGTCACGGAGCGCTCGGCGATGGTGACGTTCCGCGCGAAAGATGACGATGCGTATTACCTCGCTTGGACGACGACGCCGTGGACGCTGCCGTCGAACCTCGCGCTCTGCGTGAACCCGGACGTGGACTACGTCAAAGTCGCTGTGAATGGCAAAAACTACATCCTTGCGGAAGCGCTCGTGGACAAGGTCTTTGAGGGTGTCGAGGGCGAGCGCACGGTTGTTGCGCATTACAAAGGCAAAGACCTCGAAGGCCGCGCGTATGAGCCGCTGTATCCGTTCGCGAATGCAGCCGTCGCGAAGCAGCCGAGCAAGAAGGCGTTCATTGTCGTGTGCGACGGCTACGTCACGACGGAAGACGGCACGGGCATCGTCCACATCGCGCCGGCATACGGCGAAGACGATAACCGCGTCTGCCAGAAATACGGCGTTGCGTTCGTGAACCTCGTCAACGGCAAGGGCGAGCTCACGGAGGAAACGAAGTGGCCGGGCATCTTCGTCAAGAAAGCCGACCCGATGATCCTCGAAGACCTCAAGAACGAAGGCAAGCTCTTCAAGGCGCCGGAGTTCACGCATAGCTATCCGCATTGCTGGCGTTGCGACACGCCGCTGCTCTACTACGCACGCTCGTCGTGGTTCATCCGCATGACGGCCGTGAAAGACGAGCTCGTTGCGAACAACAAGACGGTCAACTGGATCCCGAAAGCGCTCGGTGAAGGCCGTTTCGGCAACTGGCTCGAGCACGTGCAGGATTGGGGCCTGTCGCGCAACCGCTACTGGGGCACGCCGCTGCCGGTCTGGGAATGCGAGTGCGGCCATCAGGAGTGCATCGGCTCGATTGCCGAGCTCAAGGAAAAGAGCGACAACTGCCCGGACGACATCGAACTCCATCGCCCGTATGTCGACCAAGTCACGATCACATGCCCGAAGTGCGGCAAACCGATGCACCGCGTGCCGGAAGTCATCGACTGCTGGTTCGACTCCGGCTCCATGCCGTTCGCGCAGTGGCATTATCCGTTCGAGAACAAGGACATCTTCGAAAAACGTTTCCCGGCGGACTTCATTTCCGAGGCCGTCGACCAGACGCGCGGCTGGTTCTACTCGCTGATTGCGATCTCGACGCTGCTGTTCCATTGCTCGCCGTACAAGAACGTCATCGTCCTCGGCCACGTGCAGGACAAGGACGGCCACAAGATGTCGAAGTCGAAGGGCAACGCCGTCGACCCGATGGACGCGCTGCGCCGCCATGGCGCGGACGCCATCCGCTGGAATTTCTACGAGAACAGCGCGCCGTGGCTGCCGAACCGCTTCCATGATGACGCCGTGCAGGAAGGCCAGCGCAAGTTCATGGGCACGCTCTGGAACACGTATGCGTTCTTCGTGCTTTATGCGAACATCGACAATTTTGATGCGACGAAATATACGCTTGATTACGACAAGCTGTCCGTCATGGACAAGTGGTGCTTGTCGCGCCTCAATACGATGGTCAAGGAAGTCGACAGCGACCTTTCGAACTATCGTGTGACGGAAGCCGCGAAAGCGCTCGAGCAGTTCGTCGACGAGCTGTCGAACTGGTACGTCCGCCGCAGCCGCAGCCGCTTCTGGGCGAAGGGCATGGAGCAGGATAAAGTCAACGCCTACATGACGCTCTACACGGCGCTCGTGACGCTCGCGAAGGCCGCAGCGCCGATGATCCCGTTCATGACGGAGTCCATCTACCGCAACCTCGTCTGCAGCATCGACAAGAACGCGCCGGAGTCCGTGCACCTCTGTGACTTCCCGCAGGCAAACGAAGCGCACATCGACGCGGAGCTCGAGAAGAACATGGGCGAAGTGCTCGCCATCGTCGTGCTCGGCCGCGCCGCGCGCAACGAAGCAAACATCAAGAACCGCCAGCCCATCGGCACGATGTATGTCAAGGCCGAGTCCGTGCTGTCTGATTTTTACAAGCAGATCGTCGAGGAAGAGCTCAACGTCAAGCGCGTCGAGTTCAAGGACGACATGGAAGCGTACCTCACGTACACGTTCAAGCCGCAGTTCCGCGTGCTCGGGCCGAAGGTCGGCAAGAAAATGGGCGCGATCCAGAAAGCGCTGAAAGCCGTCAACGGCCACAAGGCGAAGGAAGAGCTCGACAAGACGGGCCAGCTCGTGGTGAAACTCGCCGACGGCGATGTCACGCTCCAGCCGGAAGACGTCGAAGTCACGATGGCTCAGACCGAGGGTTACAATTGCCAGCGCTACGGCGGCGTGACGATTGCGCTTGAGACGACGCTCAGCGAAGAGCTCATCGAAGAGGGCTTCGTGCGCGAGATTATCAGCAAAGTCCAGACGATGCGCAAGGAGAACGGCTACGAAGTCACAGATCACGTCGACGTGTATCTCTCGGGCAACGAGAAGCTCGAAGGCCTCGTCAAGAAAAACGAAGCGATGCTCAAGAATGCGACGCTGACGGACAACGTCCACTACGGCGAGCTCGACGGTCACGAGAAAGAATGGAACATCAACGGCGAGACGGTTACGCTCGCCGTCAAATGAGGACGCGCATGACGCAAGAAGAACATGAACGCGCCCACGCGCTCGCCCTGCCGCATGAACACGAACATGCGCACGACGGCGTCCACGCCCATGTGCATGGACATACACACAGCCACACGCAGACGCGGGCCGTGCTCAATCGCATGTCGCGCCTCATCGGCCACCTCGAAAAGGTCAAGCGCATGGTGAAAGAGGGCGAAGACTGCAGCGACGTGCTGATCCAGCTTTCCGCTGTCGACTCCGCGCTCAAAGGCGTCGGCCGCATCATCCTCAAAGACCACATCAGCCACTGCATCGTCGACGCCGCGCGCGACGAAGATGCGGCGGCCATCGAGAAGCTCAACAAGGCGATTGATCAGTTTTTGAAGTAAGGGGGCTCTACGCTTGGAACATGACATCCTCACGCTCGGCATCGAGTCGAGCTGTGACGAGACGTCGGCGGCTGTCCTCCGGGGCGGGCGCACGATCCTCTCGAACATCATCTCGACGCAGATCCCCGTGCATCAGAAATTCGGCGGCGTCGTGCCGGAGATTGCGTCGCGCAAGCATATCGTGAACATCCTGCCCGTCATTGATGAAGCAGTTCACGAGGCGGGCGTCGCGCTCTCGGATATCGATCAGGTTGCCGTGACGTACGGCCCCGGCCTCGTCGGCGCGCTGCTCGTCGGCGTGTCGGCGGCGAAAGGCCTTGCGTTTTCGCTCGGCGTGCCGCTCATCGGCGTCAACCATCTCGAAGGGCATATCTTCGCGAATTTCCTCGCCGCGCCGGAGCTCGAGCCGCCGTTCGTCGCGCTCGTCGTCTCGGGCGGCCACACGGCGCTCGTGCGCGTTGAGGGCTACAACCATTTCCGCATGCTCGGGCAGACGCGCGATGATGCGGCCGGCGAGGCCTTCGACAAGGTCGCGCGCGTGCTCGGTCTGCCGTATCCCGGCGGCCCGCGCATCGACAAGCTCGCGCACGAGGGGCATCCTACCATTGATTTCCCGCGCGCGCTCGAAGAAAAGGGCAACTACGAGTTCAGCTTCAGCGGCCTGAAATCCGCCGTGCTGAACTACATCAACAGCGAGCGCATGAAGGGTCATGAACTCAACATTCCCGACATCGCGGCATCGTTCCAGTCGTCCGTCGTCGACGTCCTCGCGCACAAAGCGTTTGCGGCCGTGCGCACGTCCGGCCTCGACACGCTCGTGCTCGCGGGCGGCGTCGCGGCGAACTCCGCGCTCGAAGCGAAACTGCGCGCGGGCGCAAAGAAACGCGGCTTGCGTTTCTTTTTCCCCGACCGCATCCTCTGCACGGACAACGCCGCCATGATCGCCTGTCGCGGTTTTTATCAGGCGCAGGCGGGAAACTATAGCGACCTGTATCTCAACGCCGTACCGGGACTTTCCCTTCGTGATGTCGGTGCGTGACGGTGATATGTCGTAACTAATAAGATAGAAGACAACGAAAACGTAAATTTTCTCATCAAGATTTACGCAACCGTTGTCTTCTTTTTTGTTATAATTGTGAGCAGAATTGAGAAAATTCGTTGACCATATAAGGAAGGTGTCTCGATGGAAGACATCATGTCGATTTGTCGTGCGCACACATCGCTGACCGCGATGCAACAGGAACTTTTGAAGCGCACGCTCGTCGTGTTCCCGTTTCTCGCAGACCTCGCGCATGCGCGCGTGCGGATGTATCTCTTGCGGCGGGACAAAAAATCGTTCGTCGTCGCGGCGGAAGCGTGGCCGCACACGGTGTACCTCACGCCGGAGCCGCCGTGCATCGGCGCGGTCGTGCCGGCGATGGAGGAGCCGCTGCTCTGCCGCGTGCTGCAGACGGGACGCTTTTCGCAGGGCAAGCGCGAGCAAAACTACGGCAGCATGATCGACATGATGGCGCAGCCGCTGTTTGACGGCGCGGCGCCCATCGGCATCGTGACGTTCGAGACGACGCATGAGAACCGCAGCATCGAAGGCTACAGCCGCCTCCTGGACGCAGCGCGCATGCTACTGAAGAACGCGCGCAAGCACCTCGAGCCTGCGATGTACCAGCCGCTCTCGTCGAGCGACGGCATCGTCATCACAGATCAGTTCAACCGCATCACGTTCGCGACGACGGCGGCGACGCGCGTGTTCCGCGTGCTCGGCGTCAGCAATCTCGTCGGCGGCCATCTCTTTGACCGCAAGATCACGCAGCATATCCGCAAGGAGACGCAGGTCACGGCGCGCCCGTGGGAGCGCGAGATCGAGATCGGCACGCTCGTGCTGCTCGACCGCAACATCCCGATTATGGAGGGCGGGCGGCTGCTCTGCCGCATCGTCATCATCTCCGACCTGACGGAGCTGCGCGAGAAAGACCGCGAGATCAAAGTGCAGTCGGCTGTCATCCAGGAAATCCACCACCGCGTGAAGAACAACCTCCAGACGATCGCGAGCCTGCTGCGCCTGCAGGCTCGCCGCTCGAAGTCGCCGGATGTCAAGGACGCGCTGAAGGAAAGCGTGAACCGCATCCTCTCCATCGCCGTCGTGCATGAATTCCTCTCAGAGCAGGGGCACGCGACGATCAACGTCAAGGAAATCGCGGAGCAGATATTTAGCCTCGTCGCCATGAGCATGGTCGGGCGGGACTTCGATTTGCAAACAAAATGTGAAGGCGCGACGCTGATTCTTCCGTCCAGCTACGCGAGCTCCCTCGGCCTCGTGCTCAACGAGCTCGTGCTGAACGCGACGGAACATGGCTTCGATGGACGGCACAAAGGCACGATGCAGCTCGTGACGGCCGAGGACGCGCAGGGCTATACGCTCGTCTTCACGGACGACGGCTGCGGCCTGCCCGAAGATTTCGACCCCGTGCACGCGCGTTCGCTCGGCGTCTCCATCATGCGGACGCTCGTCGAGGGCGACCTCGGCGGCGCGATTGCGTACGATGCGCCGCCGGACGGCGGCACGCGCGTGACGATCACGTTCCCTCGCAAGAGTTAATTCCTTCCTCTTAGGCTCCCCCTTTGGGGGAGCTGGCGCCCGCCAGGGCGATTGAGAGGGTAGCGACTGAACAATTCAAAAGAATGGAGTTCTATCCCATGAAGAAGAAAAGCCTGCGCATTGTCATCGCTGACAACGAATCCATCATCCGCATGGATCTCCGCGAAATGCTCGAGGACGCCGGACACGAAGTCGTCGGCGAGGCGGCGGACGGCTGGCATGCCGTCGAGGTCACGCGCTCGCGCCGGCCGGACCTCGTCATCATGGACATCAAGATGCCGGAGATGGACGGCATCACGGCGGCGAAAAAAATCTCGGACGAGAACATCGCGCCCGTACTGCTCCTCACGGCGTACAGCCAGCCGGACATCGTCGACCGCGCGAAGGACAGCGGCGTGCTCGGTTACCTCGTGAAGCCCGTCGAGGAAAGCAACCTCTTTCCCGCGATGGAAATCGCGCTGTCGCGCTGGGAAGAGATGCAGAGCCTCTCGGCCGAGCTCGACAAGGTGAAGGACACGCTCGAAATGCGGAAGACCCTCGACCGCGCGAAGGGCATCCTCATGGCCGTGCATCATCTGACAGAAAAAGAGGCGTACCGCCGGATCCAGCAGTACGCCATGACAAAGCGCATGACCGTCAAGGACGTGGCCGAGGCTATCGTCCGCGCGGCGGTCAAATAAAGAGAAGCGATGGTTGCATCGCTTCGGACGTTGCATGATTTTGATGGCACGATGTGTTCAAGCATCGTTGCCGTCTTTTTTGTGGAGCGTGAACGCATCGAGTCGCGTGCCGGTCGTTGTCCACGCTTCGAGCGTCAGCGCCTCGCGCGTGACGTTGAGCGTGATGTATGTTTCGACGTGGTCATCGGGCGCGGCGATGCGGTCGAACTGGTCGTGCGGCACGAAATAATATTCGTTGCCCGCGCGGCCGTTCATGACGTAGACAGGGCCGTCGTCGGACGCTGCAAAATTTTTGATGCGGCCGCGGTTGCGGTACGCGTGCATGTGGCCGGTCAGCACGAGGTCGATCCCCATCACATCGAATGATTTCATCAGTGCGCGGCCGATGTCGCTGAACCCCATGGTCGTGCCGTCGGGCTGCGGCTCGTCGTAGGCGAGCACGTCCTTGTGCATAAGCACGATGTTCCAGGGCTTCGCGCCCTGTTTTTTTTGTGCTGCGAAATCTTTTTGCATCCAGGCGAGCTGCTCGGGCAGGAGGCCGGGCTGGAGATCGTCGAGCTCGCCCCATTGTGTGTTGAGGACGAGGATGTGCGCCGGGCCGCAGTCGAACGCATAATAATACGCAGGGAAGCGCGCGCTGCCGTTCGCGGGGACGCCGGAGAACCGCGCGAGGTAATCCTGCGGCACGTAGCAGAGCCAGTCTTCGTTGTAGCATTCGTGGTTGCCCATGACGGGGACGAACGTCGCCGCGCTCGCGCGCGCGTCCATCGCGGACTGCCAGCTGTCCCAATGCCACGCGGACGCGCCGCAGTCGACGAGGTCGCCCGTGACCGTGAAAAACGCCGGCACGCCGTGGCGGTCGAACGCGGCCGCGAACGTCCGTGCCCACACGTCGTAATCGTTGCCGCATTGCGAATCAGAAAACACGATGGCGCGGAAGCGCTTGTCGTTTTCGAGCGGCAGCGTGCGCGAGGCTATCACGCGGAGCGCGGGTGGTTTCGCGGCGGCGGCCACGCTTTTCGGCAGCATGCTGCCAAAGCCGAGCGCGAGGAACGTTTTGCCGCAGAGCCGCAGAAAAGAGCGGCGGCTGAAAGATTTCATGAAGATCACCTGCTTTTTGTGTGCATCGTTCTTTCCTAGCAGTATACCACGTTTTTACGCCGTCCGAAAATCGGACGACGCCTCTATTGATTTCTTTATGACCTGATGTTACAATAGGAGTTAATGAATTGGACGGACGGACAACTGCATATCGTATAACTCTCTTTTCTCAGCGAGATCGGACGGCGTTGTATCTGTTGCATGAAAAGAGGGCTCTTATCGTGTACGTGCGTTTACTTTTGTCTTTTCATGCCTCGTGTCTGGCATAAAACATAAGAATATAGTTTAAAGAGAAGAATTTTTAGGAAGCTATTTGCCTTGCGGCAAATGGCTAAGATATCCGTAAGCGCTAAAGCGCTAACGGCTCTCTTATCGGAGGTGTCATTTTTTTGTCGAAAGGAAACCAAAAATTACAGATCATCCCGCTCGGCGGCCTTGGCGAAATCGGAAAGAACATGACGGTCGTGCGCTACGAGGACGAGATCCTGCTCATCGATGCGGGGTTGATGTTCCCGGAGGAGGATATGCTCGGCATTGACCTCGTCATCCCGGACATCACGTATCTCCTCGAAAACCGTGACAAGATCAAGGCCATCGTGCTGACACATGGCCACGAGGATCATATCGGCGGCCTGCCGTACGTGCTGAAACAGATCAACGTGCCGGTCTACGGCACGCGCCTGACGCTCGGCATCCTCGAAGGACGATTGAAGGAAAATGGCGTCGACTCGAGCATGTTGCACCCGGTCATGCAGGGCGATATCATCAACGTCGGCTGCTTCAGCGTGGGCTTCATCCGCGTGAACCACTCGATCCCGGACGCCGTCGGCTTGTCCATCAAGACGCCGCTCGGCATGATCGTGCACACGGGCGATTTCAAGCTCGACTATACGCCGATTGACGGCAAGATGACGGATTTCCGCCGCTTCTCGGAACTCGGCAACAAGGGCGTGCTCGTCATGATGGCCGACTCGACGAACTCGGAGCGCGAAGGCCATACGCCGAGCGAGAGCACGGTCGGCGCGGCGTTCGACAAGGCGTTCCACAACTGCCGCAGCCGCATCATCGTCGCGACGTTCTCGTCGAACGTCCACCGCATCCAGCAGGTCATCGACACGGCCGTGCGCTACAAGCGCAAGGTCGCCGTGCTCGGCCGCAGCATGGTCAACGTCGTCAACATTTCTTTGGAGCTTGGTTACATCAATGCGCCGGAGGGCACGATTGTCGACATCGACGAGATCGGCAACTATCCGATGAGCAAGATCGTCATCATCACGACGGGTAGCCAGGGTGAGCCGATGTCGGCGCTGACGCGCATGTCGATGTCCGACCACCGCAAAGTCGGCATCGTGCCGGGTGACACGGTCATCATCTCGGCGACGCCGATCCCGGGCAACGAAAAGCTCGTCGCGAAGACGATCGACAATCTCTTGAAGCTCGGTGCAAATGTCATTTACGGCCGCAACAAGGGCATCCACGTCTCCGGCCATGCGAGCCAAGAAGAGCTCAAGCTCATGCACAACCTCGTGCGCCCGAAGTTCTTCATCCCCGTGCATGGCGAGTACCATCACCTCGTGCAGCACGCGAAGATCGCGCGCGAGCTCGGCATGCCGAAAGACCACATCTTCATCGCCGAGAACGGCAGCGTGCTCGAGTTCACGAAGGATAAGGGCGCAATTGTCGGCAAGGTGCAGGCCGGCATGGTCATGGTCGATGGCCTCGGCGTCGGCGACGTCGGCAACATCGTGCTGCGTGACCGCCGCCAGCTGTCGCAGGACGGCATCCTCATCGTCGTGCTGACGATGGACCGCCGCACGAGCCGCGTCGTCGCGGGGCCGGACATCGTGTCGCGCGGCTTTGTCTACGTGCGCGAGTCCGAAGCGCTCATGGACGAGGCGAAAGCGCGCGTCGAGCAGGCGCTTGAGAAGTGCGAGGACGAGAAGATCACGGAGTGGTCGACCATCAAGTCGAACGTCCGCGACGCGCTCGGCCGCTACCTCTTCGACAAGACGCGCCGCCGCCCGATGATTTTGCCGATCATCATGGAACTGTGATGTTTTGAAAGAACAAGCACACCGCCAATTTTTTGAAGCGGTGTGCTTTTTTCGTGCGTGCGCCGGGAAAATCGTTTATAATGGGGGCACGTGATTTTTGATCGGAAGAGAGGCTGTTTGCTGTGGGAAAAACGTATTGCATCGTGCCGAAGAAGCGCCGGATGCTGCAGGAGCTTCTACACGGCATGGAGCTCGCGACGGACGAAGAAACGCATCTCGCTGCGTGCACGATTTTGCACGTCGAGATCGACCCGGCGGCGAACGGCTGGGAGATCGTGCTGCAGACGCAGTCGTTCCTGCAGCCGGGCATCCTCACGCGCATGGCGGCGCACATCCGGGAGCGGTGCGGCCTGACGTCGGTCGTGTTCTACCAGCAGGTCATCGACATCGTGCAGGGCATCGACGATGCGTGGGACACGCTCGCGGAGCGCGTGGCGGCGGGCAACCAGGCCGTCTGGACGGTGCTCGAGCGCGCGACGCATACCGTGGCGGACGGCAAGCTCGTCTTGGAGCTTCACGGCGAGGCGTCGGAAAGCATCATGCGCGCGCACGACGTCGCCCCGCGCCTCGCGGAGAGCATCCACGGGCTCTTGGGCTACCGCTGCGGCGTCACATGGGAAACGCTTGACGCGATGCCGGAGCCGCTCGCGGCGCGGCGGACGCCGGGTGCGCGTGCCGCACAGCGCGCCGTCATCGAAAAGGAAAATGCCGTCGCGCGCGAAAAGGCGCTCGGCAAGGCGAAGGCCGTGCGCCAGGCGAAGGCGGAAGAGCGGCAGGCGAATGCGCCCGTCGCCGTGCCGAGCACGAGCGGCCTGATTTTCGGCCGCGGCGTCACGGGCGAGCGCAAGCTCATCGATGACCTCGACGGCGAGGAGAAGAATGTCATCCTCGAAGGCTGGATCGGCGAAGGCACGTTCTCCGGCGTGCGCACGAACACGTTCAAGACGGGCACGCAGATGCTCTCGTTCTCGCTTTCCGACGAATCGAACGGCATCGCCTGCAAGAAGTTTTTCAAGCCCGGGCGCGGCAAGAATGCGCCGCAGGACGATTTCGACAGCATCGTCGCGCAGGTGAAGGACGGCATGCGCGTGCGCGTGCGCGGCTCGATCCGCTTCGATACGTACCTCAATGAATACGTGCTGTTCCTCGACAGCATGGCGAAATGCTCCGTCCGGCAGCGCGAGGACACGGCGGAGGTGAAGCGCGTCGAGCTCCACGCGCATACGACGATGAGCGCGATGGACGCCGTCGATTCCGTGGCCGACCTCGTGCTCACGGCCGACCGATGGGGCTGGCCGGCCGTCGCCATCACGGATCACGGCGTCGTGCAGGCGTTCCCGGACGCGATGAAAGCGCTCGGCAAGTGCAAGAACAACATCAAGGTCATCTACGGCATGGAAGGGTACCTCGTCGGCGACAACTACGAGCAGAAGCGCGCGAACCACATCATCTTCCTCGCAAAGAATCCGAACGGCCTGCGCAATCTCTATCAGCTCGTGTCGCTCG
>NZ_JALFCU010000118.1 GCF_022771645.1 Selenomonas sp. | reverse complement strand
CGAGGTGGCTGAGGAACGCAATGGCCGCCTTGCGCTCGTCCTCGGGCGGCTGCTTGGCGAACCAAGGGAACGCGACCTTGTCCTCGTGCGTTTCGACGGGGAGCTCCGTCACGCCGAGCGCCTTGCGGATGAGCCCGCCCTTCGCTTCGAGGAGCTTTTCGACGAGCTCGACGTTCACCTGCGCGGCGGGCAGTTCCACCGTGAGGCCGATGCCTTCGGCGGAGGCTTCCGTTGCCGTGTTCATGGCATCCTCCCCTTCGTAGTGGAAGCCCGCCTTCGCGAGGGCTTCCGTGAGCGGCTGCGCCGCCATCTCGTCCGGCAGGCGGAGCGTGCCGTTCCGCGTGACCTCGATGCTCCCGACCTGGTAGCCAAAGCTCGGCATACCGAGGTAGACGGGCTTCGCGCCCAAGATGGCCGCGATGGCCTTGACCAGTTCCTTGCGGCGTGCGCCGGTTGCGTTGTACTTGATTTCCATGATGCATTCCTCCCTTGCTTTGCTGACTACATTCATCACTCTGTTCAGGAGAAATAGCAAGGGGCTTGTGTTGTATACAAGCGAAAATCAGTTCTGTCGTGCCGCCATCTCGTCGAGCGCCTTGCCCGTGAGCCAGAGCGCAACATCCACGAGCCCCGGCAGGAAAATCGCGTCGCGGAACTTGCACCAGCCCGTCTCGTCTGCCGCCGACCCTTTGAGCGCCGCCGTGTAGGCATCCGCGACCTCCTGCACGGCGGGCAACGCCTTGTCCTTCAGCCACACGACTGTCGCGGCCTTCGCCTCGTCCTGCACAAAGTCCCCGATGCGGTTCTTGAGCTCCTGTTTCACCATGTCGATTTTCATTGGAAAGCCTCCTGTTCGTAGTCCGTCACGCCACGGGCGATGGCTCGGGCGATTTCATCTGTTTGTTCCGTCAAAAGGCGGGCGTCCTCGTCGTTGTCGATGAACGCCATCTCGACGAGCACGGCGGGCATATCCGTGCGCCGCAACACGCAGAGGTCAGGGCGTTCCTTCACGCCGCGATCGACCGTGCCGACGGCATCCACAATCTGGTCTTGAATGCAACGCGCCAGTTTCTCCGATTCGCCGCCGAACGCAAACGCCAGCGTCTCCGTCCCCCGCGCCTGCCCGTTCGCGGCGTTGCAATGCAGGCTCACGAAGATATCGGCAGGCCAGGCGTTCGCCGACTGCACGACGCACGGCAGCCACGGCGATTCACCGTTCAGGTTATCGCTCTGCACGACCGCCACCTCGCAGCCCGCCTGTTCGAGATACCCTTGCACGAGCCCGCCGACCTCGGCGGCAACGTCGCACTCGCGAAGGCCCGTGCTGGGATTGACCGCGCCGCTGTCGTAGTGCTGGTCGTGGCCGGGATTCAAAAAGACTCGCATAGCTGGCTCCTTTCATTCGACCTCTTTCACGAGTTCAGCATACTCGTATCGCTTGCCGCCGCGCATCACGAACACATCCTGCGGGCGGCCCGTGTCCTCGACGAAACTCCGGAGGATGACGGAAGCGTATTTTTCGTCAAGCTCCATCGTGAAGCAGATGCGGTTCATCTGCTCGCACGCCATGAGCGTCGAGCCGCTGCCGCCGAACGGGTCGAGCACGATGCCGTTCTCCTGCGTGCTGTTGCCGATCGGGTAGCCGATGAGGTCGAGCGGCTTCGAGGTCGGATGGTTCTTGTTCTTCTTCGGCTTCTTGAAATTCCAGATGGTGGTCTGGCGGCGGTCGCTGTACCATGGGTGGTGGCCGTTCTGCAAAAAGCCGTAGAGGATGGGCTCGTGCTGCCATTGGTAATCCGAACGACCGAGCACGAGCGAATCCTTGACCCAGATGCAGCAGCCCGCCAGATGGAAGCCAGCGTTGATGAACGCCTTGCGGAAATCCAGCCCTTCCGTGTCAGCGTGGAACACATAGGCCGCGCCGCCCTTTTCGAGATGCGCCGCCATGTTCTGGAACGACTTCAAAAGGAACTGGTAGAATTCTTCGTCCTTCATCGAGTCGTTCTGAATGGACAGACCGCTGGCGCTCTGGAACGAGACGCCGTACGGCGGGTCGGTCACGACGAGGTTCGCTTTTTTGCCGTCCATGAGCAGCGCGACATCTTCCGCTTTCGTCGCATCGCCACAGATGAGGCGGTGCCGCCCGACCGTCCAGACATCGCCGCGCTCGACGAACGCAGCCTTTTCGAGCGCCGCCGTGAGGTCGTAACCGTCATCTTCCGCGCCGCCGTCCGGGTCTTGGAACAGCTCCGCGAGCTCTTTTTCATCAAAGCCCATGAGCCCGAGATCGAAGTCCGCGCCCTGGAGGTCAGATAGCTCCACGCGCAACATTTCGTCATCCCAGCCCGCATTGAGCGCGAGGCGGTTGTCGGCGAGGATGAACGCCCGCTTCTGCGCATCCGTCAGCTGTTCGGCGTAGACGCACGGCACGCTCGTCATGCCCTCGGCCTTCGCCGCCTCGACGCGCCCGTGGCCGCAGAGGATCGTGTGCTTCTCGTCAATCACGACCGGCGTCACGAAGCCGAACTCCCGTAGCGACGAGCGCAACTGCTGGATTTGCGCCTTGCTGTGCGTCCGCGCATTCCTTGCGTATGGCACGAGCTCGTCGATGGGGATCTGCTCGAATTTCTGTGTATCTGCCAAGGTCAAACCTCCCCGAATCTCAAGTCCGAAAACGAAGCGGCCTCGGGAAATGCTTTCTCGAAGCCGCTGAAATATTGTTCTGTGACGCTGCCTGCGCCGTTCGCTTCGACGAACTCGCGCAGGCTTTTCTTTTTGAAGAACGCCGGCTGGTTGCACCAACGGGCGAGCGTGACGTACATTCCGCGATACGGACTTTCCACATAGCGCTCGAAACGCATGACGTAGGGCAGGCAGCGGTATCGCATGAGGATGGCGATGCGTTCGAGCAATTCTACGAGGTCGCGATGCCAAAATGCCGCAGCCCACTTTCCTGCGCGGTCGAAACCCGTAAAACAATAGAACCTGCACACCGCAGATGTATATTTCCGCAATAGCTGGATCTTCCGCTCGATGAGCGGAGCGTCCGCGATGTTGTCGAACGCGAAAATGTACTCGCCATCGTACTTGGAAGCGACGAGTGCCTCGCACCGTTCTTCCGTCAGCAGGCGCTCGTCGAGGCCTTGCTTGAACTGGAACGGTCGGCCCGTCGCTTGCAATTCGCCGAGCAGTTCCTTCCACGACGGGCAGCCGAAAAAGTTGTCATCGAGCAGACAGATTTTCTTGCGGCCGGGCGCGAGGAATTCCGACAAAGGACTATGTACCATCACGCGATCGTAGTGCTGATTCACGCAGAACGCGCAATGGCGGAAGCACCCTCGCGTCAGATAGCCGATGGAGTAGTCGAGATAGTAGCGATACTCCTGCCGTCGCTTCCCCGCTGCCAACTGCGCCTGAACCCAGCCGTCGTACAGATGATAGTCGGGCATATGGTGCTCGATGGCGCTCGGCAGCGGCGTGGCTTTGTCGTAAAAGAACCCCGTGCCGCCATACACGACGTTCGGCAAGCGCAGTACGTCGGGCGGCACCGCCGTGTCCGTGAAGACCTTCGCGAGATACACACGATCGAAAGCGGCAAGGCCGTCATAGTCTTGTTTCAAAACGACTGTATCCCCACGCTCCTTGTGGTAGCCCGAGAGCTTCATACACACGAGGTTCGGGAAGCGGTGACGCTTCCTGCCGACGAGGTCGGCGTCGATGATGGCGATGCGCATCCAGTTCCCTCCGATCGTGAATGTTTGAGCCATGCGATAACGAAAAGTGAGCCACCTCATCCGCGCCGCGCACGGAGCAGGCGCTCCATCGCATCATCCTGCGGCATGCCTTCATAAGGCGTGAGCGAGTTTTGTTTCACGACCTCGAAGATTTCCGACCAGAGCAGGTTCGCCTGCTTCTGGAACGACTGCGCCATCGTGACGAACGGCGAGGTGATCGCGCCGCCCGTCGTGGGATGCTTGCCGAGCAAGCCGTACGTGGTCGCGGCTTCCTCGCATTGGACATATCTCGCAAATGCCATGGCGTACGATTCGAGCAAGCGCTTGTTGATAAGCCGCTCGCATTTCCGCGCTTTGAGCCACGCCCAGGTCTCGGCGTAGATGATGTCTGCGCCGAGCGGCTTGCCGTCGCGCTGGACAGCCGAAAGGTATGCGCCAGGCTCAGGCATTTCCTCGCCCGCGAGGTCGGGCGGCGCGGGCAGGCCGTCTGGCGCAAGCTCCGTGACGGGCGGCTCGAGGATTCCTGCAACGCGGCCTTTCTTGAGCTTGTCAACGAGCGCGTCCGGCTTCGCGCCCGCCCGCACGCGCCGGCCGCCGCGATACGTTCCATCTTTCGCCATCCCATCACCTCCGAAATCCGCCGACAAAAATAGCCGACACGCAGTCGGCTAAAATCGGGTGTTTGATTCAAAATTTTTTCACGCGAGAGCCCACGCCGGTCGCGGGCCACGTTTCTGTCAGAGATTTGACGCCCCCTACCCCTCGCGTCAATCACGTTTCGTCCGCTGGTGAATCTGCTCGTGGCAGGAAACGCATAGCGCTTGGAGATTCGTTTCGTCATGCGTCCCGCCGTCACCAAGCGGCAAGATGTGGTGGACGAGCGCGGCCTTGACGTAGCGGCCCGCCGCCGCGCAGCGTTCGCAGAGCGGATGCGCGTGAAGATACCGCACACGCACCTTCGGCCAGCTGCCGCCGTACCTCGCCCGATGGTCGTAACCACGGACGAAGCGCTCGTAGTGTTGCTGCATCTTCTTCTCGTGCGCATCGCACCAGCCGCTCTTGCGGTCGGTCAAGTTCGGACAGCCCGGATAGCGGCATGGGCGCTTCGGCTTCCTCGGCATCGCTTTCACCTCTGCACGCGAAAAGCCCCGACGAATCGCTTCGCCGAGGCTTTCCCCAATGGTTCATGCTATCAGTATAGCACATCTACTCCGATGAATCGTCCCAACATTATCCCGCAAATGTCCCACGAAAATCCCACCTCACAGCCGCCCGTACAAGAGCGTCGCGAGGTGGTCAAGGGCGTGGTCCTTCTTGCGGTAGGCAGTCGAGCGTTCCACATTGAGCGTTCGTCCGACGCTCTCTGCCGCGCCGTCCCCGTAGCGGCTACCGAAGAACGCCGTGAGGACGTAGCGCTCCTCGTCATCGAGCTCGTCTCATGCAGGCTGGAACCATTTCATGTATTCGACGGCCTGACGGTAGCGCTCGCGCATCGTGTCGATCTCGTCAATGCCAGCCGCGACGTGCTCCTCCGCGGCCTGCGGATTCTTCGCGCCTGGCAGGCCGTCGAAGCTCGGTGAGGAAAGGCTCGTGAGGTCGCGGTACGCCGTGCGGATGTCCTCGCCCGTGTGCTCGATGATGAAGCGCATGCTGTCGTAGTCGCGGATGGCTTTCGCCGCCGCGCTCCGCTTGTTGAGATAACTCCAAGAAATCATGATGCCTGTTCCTCCTGCAATTTCCGAAGCAGCAGCCGTCCGTCCACATTCGTCAAGACGCCGAACCAACTCGAACGGAAGAACCGCTCGATGTCTTTCTGCTTCTGTCCTTCGGCAAAGATCTCGGGATAAGATTTGCTGATGCGGCAAGCGTCCCGCCAGTCCCGCACGGCTTGCAGGATGATGGCGTTCGCGAGGGTTTCATAGTTGCTCACGCGATCACCGCCTTGACTGCCGCAATCAGCGCGGCCTGCGTCTTGTCTTTCTGTTTCAGCGCTTGCAAAATGTGTTCGTCAATCGTGTCCTCCGCGACGATGTGCGTCACAACCACGGTGCTCTGCTGACCCTGCCGATACAGGCGGGCGTTCATTTGCTGGTAAAGTTCCAAAGACCAGCAAAGGCCGAACCACGCGAGCGTGCTGCCGCCGGCTTGGAGGTTGAGCCCGTGACCCGCCGAAGCGGGATGAATGAGCCCGACGGCGATCTCTCCGCGATTCCATTTCGCGATGCTCGCCGCGCTCTTGATTTTCTCGAACGGGATGCGCCGTTCCGCCAGCCGTTTCTCGATACGCTTCAAATCATGCTGGTACCAATACGCGACCAGCAGCGGCTTGCCGTTCATGCCTTCGATGATGTCCTCCAGCGCGTCGAGTTTGCGGTCGTGTATCTTCGCGATGGTGCCTGCATCCGTATAGACCGCACCATTCGCGAGCTGCACGAGCTTGCCCGCGAGGACGGCGGCGTTTCCCGCCGTGACCTCGCCGCCCTTGAGCGTCAGAACGAGGTCGTGGCAGAAACGGTCGTAGCTCTCGCGCTCCTTCTTGCTGAGCTTCACCGGCAATTCCGTCGAAACGAACGGCGGCATCGGCAAGTGGTCGCTTGCGCTCATGGAAATCGTGATATCCGAGATGCGCTGGTAGATGCGTTCTTCCGCGCCCGGCAACGGTTTGTAGGAATAAATGATATCGCCGTTGCGCTTGTCGGGCGTGAAGTAGGCGGCGCGATACTGCCCGATGAACCGCCCGAGCCGCTTCCCCATGTCGAGGATGCGGAACTCCGAAAACAAATCCATCAGCCCGTTCGGGCTCGGCGTTCCCGTCAAACCGACGATGCGGCGGATGCGCGGACGGACAGAGAGCAGCGCCCGCGTCCGCTTCGCCCGCCAGCTTTTGAACGACGAGAGCTCGTCAATCACGACCATGTCGTAATCGAATCCGCTGCCGAGCTTCTTGACCAGCCACTCAATGTTCTCGCGATTGATGATGGTGACCGAAGCGTTCTGCCGCAGCGCGGCCTCGCGCACCTTCGGCGTGCCGACCGCGACGGCGAACGAGAGCCCCGCGAGGTGATCCCACTTCGCAACCTCGTCCGGCCACGTCGATTGCGCCACGCGAAGCGGTGCAACGACCAGCACTTTCTTCACCGCGCCTGCCACGAGAAGATGCTGAATCGCGGTCAAGGTAATCGATGTCTTGCCCAAGCCCATATCGAGGAACACCGCCGCGATTGGGTGCTCTTCGATGTAGCGGATGGCGTAACTCTGATAATCATGCGAGATGTATTTCACTTTTTTCTCCTTTCACCGCAGCGAGGATGCGCGGAATCTGCTCCACGTCATCCAGCACGAACACACGGAATCCCATCCGCCGCAAGAGCTTGTGGCGGGCGGCTTGCAACGGTCGCGGGCGCTGGCCCGGCGCTTTGACCTCGACGAACGCGACGCACCCGCCATGCATCAAGAGGATGCGGTCAGGCACGCCCGCGAAGCCCGGCGAGACGAACTTGAGCGCCAAACCGCCAGCCTTGCGCGTCTCCGCCACGAGCTTTTGTTCGATGACTTTTTCTCTCACGCCGCACCTCACTTTTCCGGCGTCGGCAGGCGATACACACGGTCGCTGCTACGGCTCTCCATCAAGTTGCGGAAAATCTCCGCCGACTCCCCCACGGTGTACGGCCCCATCCAAATAGCGCCGCCTGGCATCATTTCCCCGAAGAACACGAGGTCGAAGTAGCCGTCCGAGCGCGGATCGAGCTTGATGCCCGTCACTTTATCGAAGTTGAACGCGATGGAATCGCAGTAATTTGTAATCCACATGATGACAATCTCCTTTCTGTGACACCCCCGACATCCTCGAACAGTACTCTCTATAGAAAAAATCTATTTTTTTCACCCCTAAAGGGTACTTATGTTCAAGGTTGTCGGGGGTGACATCTTTCAGTTGTTCAAGAAATCCTCTGACGCATCATCTTTCAGCTTCAAGCCCGAGACGAAACGTCCGGTCGTATGACGAACACGTTGAAAACCCGCCTGGTCAAGCGCTCCGTAGAACGTGGCGGAATCGCGGAAGTGTTCTCCCGTCAGATTGCAGTAGGAGCGATACGCTTCGTAGAACCTCCCCGATGGCTGCTCGAGCTCTTTGCCCACGTCGCAGCAAGCCGTGATGAAATTCGAAAGCCAGTCGTTGTCCTCCCGATACACCGCGACGGCCTGACGCACGCAGGCGGGAAGTTCGAGGTGATAATCGCGGTCGATGACTTTCTTCGCGCCCTCGATGACCCACGCGAGGATGGCGGGGCCGGCGTGGCGCACGAGGTAGTCCGCATAGTTCTTGATGTCCTTTTTGCCCTGGATGGTCGCGGTGAAAGGAATCACGACGAGGCGGCGCCAGATGCCCTCATCGCGAGCTCCGACTTTCGGCAGGTGGTTCGTGTACAAAATCAAGGTATGCGACGGCTGGAAGGCCGCGGGCGCTTTGTATTTCTTCTCGCCCTCAATCTCGTCCGTACTGCAGAGCTGCTTGACGATGGACGTCGAAAGGCGCATGCCCTCTTCGAGCTCGGCGGCGATGAGCAGGCGCTTGCCTTGCGCTTCCGCAAGCTCCGGCTTCACGTTGCGACGGCAGCCGATGGTCAGCGTGTCGGCAGAAATCGAGCCGCTGTATTTCCCGAGGACGCGGGCGATGGAGTTCCAGAAGGTGCTCTTGCCGTTCGACCCCTTCCCGTAGCAGATGATGAGCTGCTCCAAATACACATTTCCGATGGCGCAGAGCCCGACAATCTGCTGGACGTACTCCACGAGTTCGAGGTCGCCTTGGAACGTCGTGTAGACGGCATCCATCCAGAGCTTTTTGCCCTCGTCCCCCGGCGCGACGGTCGTGATTTTCGTGATGAGGTCATGCGGATCGTGCGGACGCAGGCCGTCCATGCCACGCCGCAGGTCATAAGTCCCCGCCGGCGTGTTCAGCAGGAAGCCGTCGTGGTCGAGCATTTGCGATGCAATCTGCACCATCGGCTTCAAAGCGATCATGGCGGAGAGGATGTATTTCGTGTCGCGGCGCTTCCTCACGAACGCGAGGTATTCCCTTGCCACGACATAATCGAGATACGCTTTCATGAGGCCGCCGGAGATGAACTTTTCAAGCGCCCGGCCGCCTTTCTGCAGTGCGTCCTCCCCGATGCCGCCGTCCAAAAGTTTCTGCTTTGCAGCTGCCACGGCATCCATCGCGTCGGCCAGCTGGAGGTCGAGGAACTGCTCCACGGCCCCGACCGCATCCTGCCGCGACTCGACCCAGCGTGCGCCGTCGTAGTGGAGGAAGTCCGTCGCATCCGAATACGCGAGCTCGTCGCGATACTCCCTCGCGAGCACCTTCGCCTGCCCGATGTCGGAGTAATCACCCGGCTTCAACGAGACGGCAGGAAAATCTTTGTTGTACTCTTCCGGTGACACATAGCCTGCTTCTTTCGCGACCTTTTCCCCGAAGTGGCAGGCACTCTGCCAGATGGTCGCAAGTTCGGTCTCTTCCAGCGGCGGCACGCATTTTTCCGCTTCCTTGCAGAAAATCTCGTGCGCCCGCTCGGTCGCGCCGTAGCGCTTCACGACACGCCCGGCGAAACGGCTCATCGTCGAATTCCGCTGCCCTTGCGGAATCGCGCCCGCCGTGTCCATCGCGAAAACTTCATCAATCGTTGCCGTCCCGTCCTGCCAGAGGATTTCCTCCAATGCGACCTCATTTCCGAAGATAAAGCGGGCGGCATCGAGCGCATTGTCATCGAACATCGGGAAGCGATGGCAGATGGCTGACTTCAGCATCTTTTCCGCATCGGCATTCGTGATGGTACGGTGCGGGAAATAGGCATGGTAGCGCGGACGGGCGGCTTTCCCGTCCTTTTCTTTCATGTTGTTGCGGCTCGGAACAATGGCGAACGCGAGCTTCGGTGAAATTGAAAGCAGCATCTCGCGCATCGTCTCGGGTGCAATCCAGTCATCCGCCTTTTCCGAATGGTCATTGTCGAGATCCAGCACGCAGGCATCCGCCATGCGGAAATTCAGCTTGCTGCGGTGATGGCCCTCGTACTCCGCGCACACATGGTCTTGCATGACCGTTTTCCGCAGGCTCTCCGCATCCGTTACGATGCGCTTCCCCGGATAGCGGCTGTTCTTCTCGTTGCCACGGCAGCTTGCCGTGTAGAGCGTCATCTTCATTTGCATACCTCCGTGAAATCCTCGGTGAAGTAGCGGACGGCCTTCCCTTTCTTGACCGCATAGGCAATCTCTGCCGCCATGCCCGCCGAAACGGTGTCTCCGAACACCCAGACCTCGTAGCACTTCGAGAGAAGCACATTTCCCATGAACAGCGCCAGGCCACGCTCCGTCTCCTCGTCCATGAATTGCGGGAAGAACAAGTGCGGCGCGATGGGGATGCACCCAGCGTCCACGGCGTACCGGCAATACCGCCGCGCCGCCTGTACGTGCCGCTTGCGGTCACCCGCGAACGGCGAGCAAATGTAGACGATGGGACGGAATTTCGTGTCCGCCTCCACGTTCTTCATCGCCTCGTACGGCGTGAGATCGAGATAGCCTTCGTCGTTATACTTCATCCGTTTCCCCTCCCATGACCTCCGCCGTGCAGTGCGCACAGAGCACCGCCGTGCTCGCGAGGTCGCCTTCGCCGTCCGCGAACACCGCCGCGAGGTTGACCGCGACCTCCCGCCCGCACACGGGGCATTTGCAGTAGACATTTTCTTCCGTGAGCTCGACCGCGAGCTCCGCGCTCTCGCCGAGCTTTTCCTTGGCATAGAACATACGCCCGTCTCCTTTCTCATCTCGGGCTGCACCATCGCAGCCGTTCCGCAAGTGAAAGGACAGAACCGCACGGTTTCGGTGAAACAAATCGAACCTGCCGTGCTTGCCCTTCCACTTGTGAAAGGACACTTTGCGCACATTTCGGCGGAGCGAAGCGGGAAAAATTTTGTCTTCCTTTTATTTATTGCCCGGCAAAACGATGCCGCTCCCCGATTTTTTCAAAAAAAATTCTTCTCCCGTCCGCCGAAACGACATCCTGCTGTCCTTTCAAGGGTGAAGGGAGCGGAAAAGAAAAAATTCCTCCCCCTTCCGCCGAAATCAACGGGAACTGTCCTTATATAGGTGAAGGGCAAGAAAGGAGGAGTCCAAATGGACAAGGCAAAACAAGTCGCGGATGACCTGCGCAAATGCGCGGACATCCTGCACGGCTTGGCGGATTTGCTGACGGAAGATACGGAAGCATCGCCCGCCGCGCCGGAGAAGCCAGCGGAAACGTCGGCAGAAACGACGGAAGCGAAGCCTGCAAAGGAACAGCCGGTCACGCTCGAAACCGTCCGCGCCGTCGCGGCGAAGATTGCGCGGGCGGGCGGTACGGAGCAGGTGAAAGCGCTCATCGAGAAGCATGGCGTGAACAAGCTTTCGGCGGTGCCGCCCGCAGAGTACGGGGCGCTGCTGAAAGAACTGGAGGGCATCGGCGATGGCACGTAAACACGCATCCCTCTCGCCGTCGGCAAGCGCCCGCTGGATCGCCTGCCCGCCCTCGGCGCGGCTGGCCGAAAGCTACGAGAACAAGACGAGCTCCTACGCCGAGGAAGGCACGAGCGCCCATGCGCTCTGCGCGTACAAGCTCGAGCACGCACTCGGTCGCAGAGCGCGTGACCCGACGGAAGACCTCACGTTTTACGACGAGGAGATGGAAACGTGCGCGGAGGACTACGCCGCATACGTGCTCCAGCTCGTCGAAGAGGAAAAAGCCACCTGCCGCGATCCGCTCGTGCTCGTCGAGGAACGCCTCGACTACAGCCGCGCCTGCGGCGTGCCGGACTCGTTCGGCACGGGCGATTGCGTGCTCGTCGCGGACGGGCGGCTGACGATCGTCGATTTCAAGTACGGGAAAGGCATCCCGGTCGACGCGACGCGAAACACGCAGCTGATGTGCTACGCGCTCGGAGCGCTCGATGCGTTCGACGGCATCTACGCCATCGACACCGTCCGCCTCGTCATCTACCAGCCGCGCCTCGAGAACATCATCACCGACGAGCTCTCGAAAGACGAGCTCACGAAGTGGGGTGCGGAGGTGCTCATGCCATGCGCCAAGCAAGCGTATGCGGGCGAGGGCGAATTCCAAGCGGGCGACCATTGCCGCTTTTGTCCGGCGAAAGCCGACTGCCGCAAACGTGCTGAATACAACCTCGAACTCGCGAAGTACGACTTCGCCATGCCAGACACGCTTGCAGATGACGAAATCGCCGCGCTCCTGCCGCGCATCGATGACTTCATCGCTTGGGCGAATGACATCAAAGCGTTCGCCCTGCAGAAAGCGCTCGACGGCTACAAAATCGTGGCCGGCCGCTCCGTGCGGAAATACACGGACGAGGCCGCCGTCGCGAAAGCCGTGCAGGATGCGGGCTTCGATCCCTACGAGAAGAGGCTCCTCGGCATCACCGCCATGGGCAAGCTGCTCGGCAAGAAACGCATGGAAGACCTCCTCGGAGGCCTTTTGATAAAGCCGCCCGGCAAGCCAACGCTCGTCCCCGATTCGGACAAGCGCCGTGCTATCTACGTGGCGGCAGAGGATTTCAAATGTTGAGTTACAAGGAGAAAACGATTATGAGCAACAACACGAAAGTCATTACCGGTGTCAACACGCGCTGGAGCTACGTCAGCGTCTTCCAGCCCAAGAGCATCAACGGCAGCACGCCGAAATATTCGGTGAGCCTGATTGTCCCGAAGGACGATAAGAAAACGCTCGCCGCCATCGAGTCGGCTATCAAGGCGGCCTACGACGAGGGCGCGGGCAAGCTCAAAGGCAACTCCCGCTCCGTCCCCGCGCTCTCGGCACTGAAGACGCCGCTCCGCGACGGCGATGCCGAGCGTCCCGACGATCCCGCTTACGCCAAGAGCTACTTCATCAACGCAAACAGCACGCAGAAGCCGGGCATCGTCGACGGCAAGCTCCAGCACATCATCGACCCTGAGGAGGTCTATAGCGGCGTCTACGGCTGCGCGTCCATCTCGTTTTATGCGTACAACACAAACGGGAACAAAGGCATCGCCTGCTGGCTCAACAACCTCCAAAAGCTCAAGGACGGCGAACCGCTCGGCGGTCATGCGCGTGCCGAGGACGATTTCAGCGCGGCCGCAGACGAAGATTTCCTGAACTAAATCATCGATACGGCTTTGACTGGGCGGCGGGCATTCCGCCGCCTTTTTCGCGAAGGAGGCCCCATGGAAAAACTATCCATCGATATCGAAACCTACAGCGACGTCGATCTCGCAAAAGCGGGCGTGTACCGCTACGTCGAATCGCCGGCGTTCGAGATTTTGCTCTTCGGCGTGAGCGTCGACGGCAGGCCGGTGCGCGTCTACGACCTCGCGTGCGGCGAGTACTTGCCGGACGAAATCATCGACGCGCTCGTGAGCGACGAGGTGCTGAAATGGGCGTACAACGCGAGCTTCGAGCGCATCTGTATCTCTCGCTGGATTCGCAAAGTGCATCCCGAAGCATTCCGTCACTACGCCCCGCTCGGCGATGCGATCGGCGATTACCTCAATCCCGCCAGCTGGCGCTGCTCCCGCATCTGGGGCGCGACGCTCGGCTTGCCGCTCTCGCTGAAAGGCATCGGCTCGGTGCTGAACCTCGATGAACAGAAAATGACGGAGGGCGCGGCGCTCATCCGTTATTACTGTATGCCGTGCAAGCCGACGAAGGCAAACGGCATGCGTATGCGCAACTTGCCGTGGCAGTCGCAGGAGAAATGGACGCTCTTCAAGACGTACAACCAGCGCGACGTCGAAGTCGAACAGGCCATCCAGCAAAAGCTCGCGAGATTCCCCGTCCCCGACACCATCTGGGAAGAATACGCGCTCGACCAGCAAATCAATGACCGTGGTATCGCGATCGACCGCACGCTTGTCGAGCAGGCCATCGCACTCGACGAACGTGCGCGGGCAGTATTGATGGAACGCATGAAGTCCATCACGCATCTCGAAAATCCGAACTCCGTCGCGCAGATGAAAGACTGGCTCGCCGCGCAAGGTTCGCCGATGGAAAGCCTCGGCAAGAAAGACGTCGCGCAGGCCATCCCGACCGCGAACGAGCCCGTCAAGACCGTCCTCGGCCTGCGGCTGCAAGCGGCAAAGTCCTCTGTCAAGAAATATCAGGCGATGCAGACGGCGGTCTGCGCCGATGGTCGGGCGCGGGGGATGTTCCAGTTCTACGGCGCGACGCGAACGGGCCGCTGGAGCGGTCGCATGATTCAATTGCAAAACCTCCGCCGCAACAGCCTGCCCGACCTCGCGGAAGCGCGGGCGCTCGTCCGCGATGGGAACTTTGACGCGCTCGAATTGCTCTACGATTCCGTCCCTGAAGTCCTCTCCCAGATCGTTCGCACGGCGTTCGTGCCGCGCAAGGGCTGCAAATTCATCGTCGCGGACTTCTCGGCCATCGAAGCGCGGGTACTGTCGTACCTCGCAGGCGAAAGCTGGCGCATGAAGGTCTTCGCCGAGAACGGCGATATCTATTGCGCGGCTGCGTCCCGCATGTTCGGCGTGCCGGTCGTGAAGCACGGCGTGAACGGCGAACTGCGGCAGAAAGGCAAAATCTCGGAGCTCGCCCTCGGCTATGGCGGCTCGGTCGGTGCGCTGAAAGCTATGGGCGCACTCGAAATGGGACTTCAGGAATCCGAGCTCCAGCCGCTCGTCGATGCGTGGCGCGAAGCGAATCCGAACATCGTCGCGTTCTGGTGGGCGGTCGATCGCGCCGTGAAGCAAGCCGTGAAAGAACATCTCGACAGCAGGCTCGGCAATCTTCATTTCGCCTATCGCAGCGGCTTTCTGTTCCTCACGCTCCCGAGCGGGCGCAAGCTCGCATACACCAAGCCGCAGATGGGCGTCAACCGCTTCGGCGGCGAATCGGTCACCTACGAGGGCATCGGTCTCACGAAGAAATGGGAACGTCTCGAAAGCTACGGCCCGAAATTCGTCGAGAACATCGTCCAGGCCACGAGCCGCGACATCCTCATGTACGCGATGCGGACGCTGCGCCGCGCATGGATCTGCGCTCACGTCCACGACGAGCTCATTATCGAGTGCGAACAAACGGCGAGCGTCGCGGACATTTGCGAGAAGATGGGCCGCACGCCGCCATGGATGCCAGGGCTGCTTTTGCGTGCCGATGGCTACGAGTGCGCGTTTTACCAGAAAGACTAAAAAGAGGGCGGTGCCCATCCCAACAGGATGAGCATCGCCCTCGTACTATACTTACAAGATTTCCGAAACGACCCGTTTCATTTTCGTCATCATATCCGACACCGTCCGTGCGGGGATGTGAAGCTCCCGTGCGATCTCGCTCTGCTTCTTCCCCTGTGCGCGGAGCTTGAGCACAGCGACATACGCATCGCCGAGCTCGGCGACCGCCGCCCAGATTTCATCCGTCAGAAGACGGGAAACGGTCTGCTCTTCTGCGGAAGCCGCCAAGAGTGCCACATCCGTCGCTTCGTTCACGACCAGATATTCCACCGATGCCGGCTCGTATGCTTCCTTCGTGCCATCGAGGAAGAACGGGCAATGCTCGCATTTCCGCTCCTCCGGGCAGCGAATCAGCTTCCCGCTCTTCCCGCGCACCATGCAGCGCTTCTTCCGCATCTCCGCCTGCTGCTCATTCCAGACGAAATGCATGAACGCCCGTGCCTGCGCTTCCGAGCAAGGAACCAGCCGCGCCCAGCGCTTTTTCTTGCCATCAAAGACCTTGCAGCGCGGGTATCTCTCGGCCTCCGCCATAGAGAGAACCCCCTCGTCCTCGAACATCGGAATGTAGAAATTCCCGTTCCCATCGTAATAGCCAAAGTAGTACCGATTCTTTTTCTGCTGTTCCATGATGCAGGTCTCCTCATCTCACCGCTGCTGCGAAGAGACGGAGACCTGCGAAAAAAGCCAGCGGCATGAAACCAGACGCAGAAAATCTGCCTGAGCGAGACTTTGACATCTCCGCCTCAAGTTGCGTCCAGCTGGTTCACATCACTGGCCAAATATTCAGTTGTCCAAACCGCCGACACGGTGAACGGCTCCCCAAGGTCGACTGGGAGCGGCGTATCGATGGTCGGAAGCAGTTTTCTGTCATGCTCGGGACGTGATACAAAACCGACAGTTCTTGCAGTTCGCAAAAAACATATCTTTAATGTGTAGAGAAAAATCGTTCTATCGTGCTATAATGATAAGAAGCCATCTTCAGCGGTCGCTTTTCGTAAAGCACCACCGCATTTGCTCTTCCCTTGACACGCTTTATTCCGAAGTAACTTCAGTCATCTTGCAACCCCCGAATTGTGTCATTTCAGTCACTTCAGTCATTTTTTTGAGAATCGAGGCTCGCCATGACTCAGCATCCTCCCTTTCGTCTTTGCGGCGGCACATTCTTCGCTCTGTTCGCAGAAGCAAGAACGACAACCGGCATCAGAAGCGACCAGCTGACCGGCAAAAAAAGCGGGCGCACGGAGCCCGACTTATTTCTCGCGTTAGCAAACATCATTTTCCCCAATCTGCCCAATCCGAGCCAAGATACACGCGCCAATCGCAACGGCACCCGCAAGTTCAAACAATGTGAAAACTGGGGATGGTCGGATGCGCGGTTGAAGGACGCCGATACGCGAGAAATTTTCTCCTCGCGGCTACGTGACGAATACGCTGCTGCCATGCATTCCATGGAAGGCATCGTCCAGAAATTCGTCGATATGGGAACGCAGAAAGACGAATGGCTCTGCAAAGCGCTCATCCTTCTCATCGAGCAGGACGATTCCATCCCTTCGTCGCGGGAATTTTACGCGCAGCCCGACGGCGCTCCCATCAGCAAAGAGAAGTTATGCCGGCAGGACAGCCTGTACATCGCGCCGTTCTTGCTCGGCGTTTGGCATTTCTGCGTGTGCTGTCGAACGGACAACACCTGCGGCCGCGAAACGTACGAAAACTGGTTCCCGCAAAACCAATCACATGGAAGGCGAACGTTCCAAGCAACGTTCGTCGAAGAGAGCCAGAGAAAAATCACGGTCTTGCACGAGCTCCCGCAAATTCCAAGCAACCAACAGAAACAGGACGAAGCCCCTTCATCCGCCAGCGACGCCTCCTCCTTTGCGCATGCGGAAGTGCTGCCGCCCGCCGATGCTCCCCACACGCAAAATGTCTACAACCTGCCGCTTTCCCACATCACGATCAACGGAAACGGGAACAACATCATTCAAGGAAACAACAATGTCATCAACAACTACAAGGATTGATTTGCAATATGGATGAATCATCACGTTCGGTCATCGTCCCGAAAACTCTCCCCATCGAATCCACGACCTTCAACAGTGACAACTCTTCGTTTGCCATCGGCCCAAATCCCACAATCAACAACATCGAGACGAGGGTCGTTGTTCTCCCCTCGTCAGCTGGACACCAGCAAAATCCTCTCCCCAGCGAGCCGATGAACCACTCTTGCTACAACCTCATTGTCCTCGAAGAAGAATTTCTCCGTCGCGATTACGTGACAATTCCAAACGAGCTCGTCTTCAACGAAAGCATCAGCCCGCAGTTGCAAAAACGCTTCTGCCGCCTTGATGCTTCCGCGCAGGCAGAACTCCGCTCATTCCCCTGCATCTTTGCCAGTCCGAACCGTCATGGAAGCAAAACGGATGCCAACCACAAAGCACATTTCGGCATCATCAAAGGTATCGACAAGCGGGAACAATCCGTCAAAATCAGCTATTCCCTCATTTTTGATATTCAGCAACAGCAGCTAAACCAAATCGTCTCCGACCTCCAAATCCGACACTCAGACCTCAGCAATGAATTTGACACGCCGCATTGGACGGTCAAGGAAGCTAATCTCCTATCCGTCTTCCATCGTAACAACATCCCTTGTCTCTTTTAACGAACGCGAAAGGAGAACCCATGCCGACCATGAACGAGAAAAAATGCCCAGCCATCAAGACCATCCGCATCGATACCGCCACGTTCCAAGATTCCCCCGCGACCATCGAGCCGACCGTCATCAATTTCTTCTACGGTGAAAACGGCACAGGCAAATCCACGATCGCGCGAAGCATCGGAAGCCCCGACCATCTGGAATGGGCCGATAGCGTCACGCCCGAGGATTACGAAATCCTGATTTACAATCGCGAGTTCGTCTCCGAAGAAGTTTCGAACTACAAGCAGCTGCATGGCATCTACACCATCTGCAAGGGCAACAAGGAAAAAGAAGAACAGATTGCCGCGCTTGAGAAAAAGTTGGACGATGCCAAGAACAAGGTGCAAGCAGCCGAAAAAACAGCTCGCGAAAAAGAAGACAAAAAGTCTGCCCTGCTTCCCAACTTGAAGGAAATCATCTGGGAAAAGACAAAACCACAGCGTAAAGATTTTGATACTATCGACTTGAAAATCAAGAAAAAGGACTCCTTTTATAACGCCATGTCTGACAAGGAGCTCGCGGTTGAATCTCACGACATCGAAGTCTTGAAGACAACCGCCGCGACTGCGTTCGGAAAAGCGAAAAGCAAGCTCGAAAAATTTCATCGCGCACCGGAACAATTCCCTGCCGTAATCGACGAGCATCTCCACTTGCTCGCCGAAAGCATCACCAGCAGCAGCGAATCCCAATTCGCGCAATTCTTGACCGCGCTCGGAGCCGTGGACTGGGTCAAGGACGGGCATCACCATTTCTCGCAGAAAGCCAATGGCAAATGCCCGTATTGCCAGCAACCGTTGCCCGATGATTTCGAGCAGCAGCTGGCTTCCGTCTTTGACGAGCAATACAAGGAAAAGACGCGCCAGCTCTCCCTGCTTCAAAACACCTACCTATCCTTTGCGGATAACGCTCTCCAGCTGCTCGCTTCCAACAAAAGCAAGCCGCTTCCCCAATCGCTCGGCTGGGATGCATACGACGGCCTGCTAGAGAAGTTGCAGGATGGCATCGAGCTCAACCAAGAGCGCCTCGACGAAAAGCTCAAAACGCCGGCGCAGCCCGCAGCGGAGCTCAAGCCGATTCTTCCCATCATTCGCGAATTGAATCAGCTCGTCGAAGATTTCAACAAGAAAATCGATGCATACAATGCCATCATCGACGACCAGAAAAACCAGCAGGCAAAATGCAAGCGACAGATTTTGGAATACTTGAAATCCCTTGTAGCAGACGATCTGTCGGCGTATGACAAGAATCTCAAGAACGCCGAAAAATCCTGCGCTGCCGCATCGAAAGCGCTCAATGCCCTGCAAAAAGAAAAGGCTTCCATCGAAAGCAAAATCGCGAACCTGAGCAAGGAAATCGTCAGCACCGTCGACGTGATGAACCAGATCAACGACACCTTGCGCTATACCGGCTTCCAAGGATTCCGCCTGCGCGAATCAAAAGCATACCGGAACCATTACGAAATCGTCCGCGCCGATGGCAGCATCGCGGAAAACCTCAGCGAAGGCGAGCTGCAGTTCATCGCATTCCTCTACTTCTATCACCAAGTCAAGGGAGGCCGCGAGGACGGCCAGCAGAAGAAGAAAATCGTGGTCATCGACGACCCGGTCTCCAGCATGGATGACGGCGTCCTGTTCATCGTCAGTTCCCTCATCCGAGAATTGCTGGAGGTGTGCCACAGCACGGCGGATTATCACGATCCGCAAGACACAGGCGGGTACATCAAGCAAATCTTCATCCTGACGCACAACATCCGTTTCCACATGGAAGTCACCGATCAATGGGTGCAGGACTTCAAGGCAACAAATTTTTACAAAGTGCTGAAAGACGGGAATCAGTCCTCCGTCTACCTCTGCACGAAACAAGACCCGGCGAGCAGCCTGCCCAGAACCATCAACTACAATCCCGTGCAAAACAACTACCAAGCCCTCTGGACGCAATTGCAGGAAGCCAACTCGACCATCTCGGTCATCCACGCCATCCGGCAAATTCTGGATTACTACTTCATCCAGATGTGTTCCTACGACCGCAAAAAACTGCGTGCCGAGGTGCTGGGAAAACTCAAGAAGCCGGCTCCCGAAAGTGGCCGGCCCGACATGACGCAATATCATCCCGCAGAAGCGCTGCTGCGCTATATCGCCGCGCCGAACGACTTCGGGCACGATGCCCATTACGTCGATGACGCAACCGACGCCCAACCCTACCGAGAAGCCTTCCGCCTTATTTTCAAGGCCATGGGCCAGGAGCAGCACTATCAGAAAATGATGGAAACATCTCGATCCGCATGCGGCTCGCCAGAAACAACCAGCGCCTGAGACGCAAAAATCCCCATCGATACACCTCTTGGAATGGTGTACCGATGGGGATTTTCCCTCTCGTGTATTTCGCTATGTTATTTGAGTGACTGCCCAAACGCCTGCACGACATCCTCGGAGTCGCGCCCGGACACGGGCATCCCGGTCGCCTGCTCGATGGCGTCGAGGAGCTTCTTCGCGCGATCCACGATGAACGCTTCGAACTCGTCCTTCCGCAGGAGCTCATGGTCAATCCAATGCGTCTCGACAATCTCGTCCAGATTCTCCGACGTGATGGCCCCCGCCCGCTCTAGGCTTCCGAGATACTTCGACGGCGCGTCACCGCCGATCGTGCGGTTCGACTTCGCAGAAATCGGTGTCTTGTTCACAACGCTGTTCCACTTCGCCTTCTCGTAATGCATGGACTCCGCATAGGCACGCGGAAAGATGTGATGGATATCCACGTTTTCATCCGCGAAGCACGTGAAGTCCATCTCGACGCCCGAGATGAAATCGCGGCTTTTGTTCTTCAAGATGAGCGCCATGATGCCCTTGTAGGCCGCGGACTGACGCGACTGCATGCCGAGCAGACGGCGCGGGTTGAAATACGCATCTGTCACCGTCTTCGGCAAATCGCCACCCTTGACCCACGCGACCACCTGCACGATGTCATTGGCATAGCGCGTCTCGTTTGCCGAGCCGTAGAGCTCGCCGAACACGCCGCACCAATACCAGCGGCGCACCTTGTCGCGCACGACTTTCGTCATGAGCTGGTGCTCTCCCGCGAGCACGGTACAGATCGCGCCGAGCGGAATCAGCTGCGTCGTGTACGGCAGGTCTTTCCGCGAGAAAATGCGCTCTTCCTTCAAAAAATTCCGTGCGAGCACGAAGCCATCGCAAAGCGCATCCGCATACGTCTGATAGTCCTCGAACGTCAGGTTCAGCACGTCCTTCTTCTTGCAGCTGACCGTCCGGTTGCCTTTATAAGACGCGAGCAGCGTCAGCGCCGTCAAGAAATCCGTTGCCGTGAGCACGGACAAAATCTCATCCGAGAAATATTTCTTCTGCCGCTCCTCCCAATCTTTGCGCAGCGGGAAATTATGCATGGCGAACACTGCCGTCACGAGCTCGAAGACCGTCAACGAAACGCCGCCCGTATTGACATTCTCGAACACCTGGCAAACCGCTTCCTTCGGCGTGTCCTTCTCCAGCGTGATGACCGGCATCGCATACTCCATCGTTGTCATGACGAACTTCGTGCTGAACTGCGTGAACTCCGCGATGACCTCCGGCTGAAAATGATGGTACGCATAATACTTGTTCTGCCAGTCCTGCGCCTTCACAAAATCCAAGATAATGTTCAGCGGGAACAGCTTGTGCTCGAATTCCTTCTCCTGCGTCGTGACATCGAGCTCGACCGTCCGGCCGAAATTCGACGTGACGAGCTTCGTCGCGGGAATGGAAAGGACGATTTCGTCCGCATCCGACGAAGGGTCTAATGCCTTTTCTATGTCAAGATAATAGTACCGCTCGATGGGCTGCTTCTTCTCCGTCTGCGTCTTGACGGGATGCGCGGCGTACATCGCATTGTAAAGCGACGTCAAGCGCTGCTGCCCGTCAAGAATCAGCATGGAAGGCTTTTCGCTCGCCGCCGAAGCAGGAGCCCCCTCAATCGGCTGGTAGCGGAACTGGATCTCGGGATTCCCATATTCGAGGAACATCGCCGCGCCCACAGGGAAGTTCCGGATGACGCTGTAGATCAGCGCACGAATCCGCCCGTCATCCCAGACCCAGCCGCGCTGGAAATCCGGCAACTGCGCCGCGCCAGACGCTACCTGTTGCATCAGGACTTTCAAACTCGTATCATGTGACTTCATGCCGCACCTCCACGGACAACACACCCGGCAAACGCTCAGCCTTCCAAACCATCAAAATCTTCGCCAAGTTCCTCACGATACGGCTGGAGATTTTTGCGGCAATCCTCGTACGTTTTCTTTATGCTATTACCGTTTCGCAAGACCTCACGGAGCGCTTGGACACGCTCGGCGAAATCTGGCACGCCGGCGACCGCATCAAGGATTCCATAGATTGCCACTTCGATCGAGCCGAGCTCCTTTTCTCCTTCGTTCGGGAAAGCCACCACGACGGATTCTTTTCCTTGGCTCGTGACCTTCACCTGCTGGATGATGCCATCGCCAAATTTCTTATGATGGACGTGCGCACCCGAGGCGAGCACCTGATGAAGATAGGCCTCGGCCTCCCTGCGCTTCTTTTCCACCCGTTCCGCTTCTCGGTATTCTGCTTCGAGAGCAGTAACGTCAACCTGCGGCGTTTCTTCCTTGCGCTTTTTCGATGGACGCGGCTTGGGATGGATGCCATCGAAAAGGCCGTACGTCTTGCAGCAATAAATGAGGTCTACCGCCAAGATATGATGCTTGGTGTCCGGGTGCATTTCCTCCGGCGAAAGATGCAGCTGTTCCCAGAGCTCCTGCCGCTTTGCGAGGAACGTCGGATGCTCCTGCATGGCTGACACCAGCTGGTCGCACATCCGATAATAGGCCTCCAGATGGAACGCCTCTCCCCGCCCCCAGTCCTCATAAAACTCAACATACGTCGAAAAATCGAGCGCTTCCATCGGCTTGTAGAGATAATTCTCGTCCGGGGCATACAAGAACAAATACGTCGTTGCCGCATGCGCATCATTCTTGTAGCGGAAGCTCCCAGGGAAGCATCGCTCGCACAAGTCGTTGCTCTTCGCCACGAAGTCATGGATTTTCTTGGAACGAACGACGAGGTCTCCGCCGTCATCTGCATAAAGGTTGCGGAACAGAGAACGCACCTCTTCCGGCTCTTGTTCGGCCATTTTGCACAGCCCATAAAACGGCTGCGTCGTTTTGTTGTCGACCAGATTCTCCGTCAACTTATCGACTTGCAGCAAGGCATCCGAAAACGCATCTGCCGAAGCCTCCAACGCCCGATCCATCGCCGCTGGAAATGCCTGCGCGATTTTCCACTTGTACCATTCCGTGCTGGGGTCGACATTCATCGTATCGAAATTTTCCAGATAATGATCAAGAATCTGTCCCAAATGTGTTTTGTTCACAGGCTCGTCCTCCTGACATGGTGTCTATCTGTTATTCATTCGATATGGACACGTCGGTATCCTGCTTTTTCCCGATGAAGAATTGTCATAACATATAACGAAATCCCAACACCGTAACGATAGAACTGTTATCGTTACATCATTGGAATTCCGTACGTTCATGGCATCTGCTGTTTTCACGCCGCCACCTCTCGGCTTTCGCGCCGCTCCACCGAAAAGCCCTTGATTCCAAGGCCTTCGCGCCCTGCGGCGCGTATCAATTCCGTGGTCATTTTGTCGAAATATTTCCCGCGGCCGAGCGCTTCCTGGAGGTCGCGGAGTTTTTCGTGGCGGCGTTTCGGCTGCTTTTCCTGCATGGCGGCGGCGTACGCGGCACGGTAGCCGTCGAGGAACAGCGGGTCGATGACCTTGTGGATGTTTTCGATGCTCGTGTAGTGCATGCCGCCGGCGCGGCGCGTCGCGGGGTTCAGCGTGGACTCGAAGATGGCGCCGAAGATGGTCGGGCTGATTTTCGACCAGTCGAACGCGCAGCCTTCATCAAGGATGAGGAGGCGCACGTCTTCGCTGATTGGCGGCACGGGGACGTTTTCCGTGAAAAGCGAGCCATTGACATACGGGAACGCCGCGAGCTCCGGCTCCATGAAGCGGTCGCGCGCTTCTTCCTTTTGGTCGAGCACTTTGAAGAGCTCCATGAGGCCCGTGCGGAAATGCTTCGGCGCGAAGCTCGCCATGTAGTCGTGGAACTGGTCGTGCTTGCCGAAGAGGTCGGCGTCCTCGGCGTAAAAGCAGAAGACGAGGCGCACGATGAGCTTGTTGAGGTCTTGGTAGTCCTGCGCGCTCGGATGGTCGCCGTAGCATGGCAGCAGCGCGTCGTAGATTTTGCCGACGAGCTGGCCGGCTTCGCGCGAGAGATCCATTTCTTTCTGGATGCGCGTGCTCGTCGTGTCGGTGATGAAGCGCAGGCACGTCCAGTCTTTCTCGAGGTCCGCGAGCTCGACGTGCGTCGGCGGGTCGTTCGGCCGCTCCATGTCGTAGATGTCGAACTGACGGAAGTTGCAGATGACGATCCATCGCGGGCGCTCGGAGTACGGCAGCTCGATGGCATAACGCTTCGCCTGCTGGAACGGCGTGAGCAGCGTGCCGTCCGACTGCTTGATGGACTCGGAGAGCTCCTTGCCGATGCTCTTCTGCTCGATCATCGTGTGCGTCGACGGCACCATGATGTCGATGAAGCTCGTGTTCGAGAGCTTGACCTTTTCCTCAAAGCGCACGAGGTCGGTCGGATGCTCCGCGCCGAGCACTTTCTCCATGAGTTCGAGCCAGAAGAGCTGGCTCTGCTGTTTCTCCGCGCCCTGCCCTTTCCACTTCGCGGCAAAGGCTTTCGCGGCGTTCGATTCCTTGCTCATCGTATCCCTCCTCGGAGTCTTTCGTTTTCAGGACATCATTCGCCGCAGAAACATGATTTTCCTGCGAAAAACAGGTTTGAAACGACAAAAAGAGCACCCCGAAGGTGCTCTCGATGGACACGCTTTATTTTCCCTCGGCCTTCACGCCGTAGCCGTAGATGGTCTTCCAGTCGTCGCGCATGGAGACGGGCGTCCAGCCGTTCTCTTCGCACGCTGCGCGCATGGTGGCGGCGACATCTTCATTGCCGCGGTCGTCTTCCGTGTCGTCGCAGAGCAGCGCGAAGGCCATGGCCTTGTGCTTGTTTTTCGCAATCGTGTAGTTGAACATCGACGCGTCGCCCATGGAGTTGCCGAAGGCGAGCACGGGCTGGCGGCCGATCTCGCGCACGATGGCCGCGACCTTGTTCATGCGGACATCACGCTGCAGGAGCTGGCCGCGCACGACGACGTCGGATTTCTGGTCAAAGACGTAGTCGTTGCCGTCCGCCGCGCCCTGGCCCGAGGCGACATACTGCACGTCCTTGCCGATGAAATGGTCGCGCGCAACGGGCAATACGCCGTCCGCGAGCACGCGCAGCGCCGCGCGGTCGCTGCCGGAGATGACCCAGACGTCAAAGCCGTTCGCCTGGAGGTACGACATGACTTCCGCCATCGGCAGGTAGAATTCCTCGCCGCGCTTGATGCCGTTCAGCCCTGCGGCCTCCGTCTCCATGAACTGGCGGACGTAGTCATCATACTCCGGCACGGTCATGCCCGCGAAGACGCGCGACTGCGACTGCGCGATCTCGTCGCCCGTGAACGTCGCATCGCTCTTGCCCGTGACGGCGTCCGCGATGGCGCGGTCTTCCTCAGACGGCGTGTACGACGGATCGTCCGTCACGCGGTGCAGGTACATCATCCACTCGAAATACGACGGCGTGCGCTCGCCGAGGAGCGTGCCGTCCATGTCAAAGACGGCGACGCGCTCCTCCGGCGGGATATAGTTCTTGCTCTTGCGGCTCGTGACGTCCTTGACGTAGTCCTTGAGCGCCTGGAAAGACGCCGCGTCCTCGTTCCAATACTGGAAGTTCGAGCCGTTCGCCTTCACGGAAATCGCTGCGATGTCGCTGCGCGACGTCGCCTGCGTCTCCATGCAGGCGCCAAAGCTGAACGCAAAGCTCAGCGCGAGCACGGCCGCGCCGATGTTTTTCATCTTCATGAAACGTGTTCTCCTTATTTTTTGCGCTTCGGCAGCTCGGCGACGGCTTCGACCTCGCAGAGCGCGCCAGCCGGCAGGTCTTTCACCGCGACGCAGCTGCGCGCGGGCTTGCTGACGAAATGCTTCGCATAGACTTCGTTGAATGCTGCGAAGTCGCCGATGTCCGCGAGGAAGCACGTCGTCTTCACGACGTTCTCCATGCCCGCGCCCGCTTCCGCGAGGACGGCCGTGAGGTTCTTGCAGCACTGCTCGGCCTGCGCCGCGATGCCGACGGCGACGATCTTGCCGGCCGACGGCAGGATCGCGATCTGGCCGGAGCAGTACACCATGTCGCCCGAGACGATGGCCTGGCTGTACGGGCCGACGGCCGCCGGCGCTTTGTCCGTGTGAATGATCTTCATGAAAAAATCCCCTTTCGTACTTCATAGAATTTAGCTCTATTCTAGCACGAAAGGGGATTCGTTTACAAGATTGCGTTATTTTTCCCGCGCGAGGATCGTGCGGGCGACGTAGACGCCGCTCGCGCCGGCTTGCGAGAGGCCGCGCGTGACGCCGGCGCCGTCGCCGATGGCGAAGACGTTCGGGAATTTCGTTTCGAGCTCTTTCGACAGCACGACGCGCGAGCTGTAGAATTTCACCTCGACGCCGTAGAGCAGCGTGTCGTCGTTCGTCATGCCGGGCGCGACGTAGTTGAGCTGCTGGATCATCTCGATGATGTTGTCGAGGTGGCGCTTCGGCAGCACGAGCGAGAGGTCGCCCGGCGTCGCGGCGAGCGTCGGCCGCGTGAAGCTCTTCGTCATGCGGTGCGCGTTCGTGCGGCGGCCTTTGATGAGGTCGCCGTAGCGCTGCACGATGATGCCGCCGCCGAGCATGTTCGAGAACGACGCGATGCGCTTGCCGTACTGGTGCGGCTCCTTGAACGGCTCCGTGAAATGGTTCGACACGAGGAGCGCGAAGTTCGTGTTGTGGCTCTGGAGCTTCGGATCGCTGTACGAATGCCCGTTGACCGTCACGATGCCGTCCGTGTTTTCCATGACGACGTGGCCGTGCGGATTCATGCAGAACGTGCGCACGGAGTCGCCGTAGCGCTTCGTGTGGTAGACGAGCTTCGCCTCGTAGACCTGGCTCGTGATGTCGTTCCAGACCTCGTCCGGCACCTCGACGCGCACGCCGACGTCGACGCGGTTGTTCTCCTGCTCGAGGCCGAGGCGGTTGCACTCGTCGCTGAACCATTCCGCGCCTGCGCGGCCCGGCGCGACGACGAGATACTTCGCGGCCAGCTGCTCGCCGTCCACGAGCTCGACGGCGTTGTCGCCCTTGCCGTTGGAAATGATATGAGCGACCGGGCACTCGAAGCGGAACTCGACCTTGTCTTTCAGGTATTCATACGTCGACTCGAGCATGTGGAGGTTGTTCTCCGTGCCGAGATGGCGCACGCTCGCATCGAGGAGATGCAAGTCGTGCTCAAGCGCACGCTTGCCGAGGCTCGACCCTTTCGTCGTGAAGACTTTCGCCGGCGCGCCGTGTTTCATGTTTATCTTGTCCACGTACTCGATGAGATCCATGACCTCGCCGTCGTCAAGGTACTCGTTCAGCCAGCCGCCGAACTTCGTCGTGAAGTTGTACTTGCCGTCGGAAAACGCGCCTGCGCCGCCGAAGCCGCGCATGATGCTGCACGGCTTGCAGCCGATGCAGCTTTTCACCTTGCCCGCCGAAATCGGGCAGACGCGATGATAGATGTCCTTGCCGCTCTCGAGCACGAGGATCTTCATGGACGGTTTCTTCTCGATCAATTCATACGCCGTCATCACGCCGGCCGGGCCGCCGCCCACCACGATGACATCATAATTTTTCATAAGGAAAGCCTCCTGCAAAAGCACACGAAAAGGGACGCAGTTACTCTTGTTCCATGGGTTCTGCGTCCGACTTGTTCTCAAACCTTATGCATTATACAAGAACGTTTTGCAGATTGCAAGCATTTTTTTGTTGCGCCGCCGCGCCGTTTTCCTATATAATGGAACGGTATTTTTCCCATACCAAAAATGTAAAGGGAGTGTTCCTCTTTGACACATGATATCACGATCATCGCGACGTTCGTGCTGTACATCGGCCTCATGATGGGCATCGGCGTGTACTACTACCGCCGCACGCGCAACATGAGCGACTACTTCCTCGGCATCCGCAAGCTCGGCGCCTGGGTCACGTCGCTGTCGGCCGAGGCGTCGGACATGAGCGGCTGGATGCTCATGGGCGTGCCGGGCTTCGCGTACCTCGCCGGCCTCAACGCCGGCTGGATTGCCGTCGGCATCGCCATCGGCACGTGGGCGAACTGGCATTTCGTCGCCGCCCGCCTGCGCAAATACACGGAGCTCGCCGACAACGCCCTGACGCTGCCGGAGTTTTTGCAGAACCGCTACGGCGACCACTCGGGGCTGCTGCGCGTCGTGCCCGCCATTTTTATTTTGATTTTCTTCATCCTCTACTCGTCCTCGGGCTTCGTCTCGGCCGGCCGCCTGTTCGAGACGGTCTTCGGCATCCCGTACGAGTACGCCATCTTCCTCGGCGCGGGCTCGGTCGTCTTTTACACGCTCGTCGGCGGCTTCCTCGCCGTCTCGCGCACGGACTTCATCCAGGGCGTCATGATGTTCTTCGCCATCCTCGTCGTGCCGATCTGCGGCGCGATGGCCTCGGGCGGATTCGAGGCGACGGTTGCTGCCGTGGAAAGCATCGACGCGTCGCTGCTCGATCCGTTCAGCAAAGTGGACGGCACGACGATCGGCTTCATCGAAGTCGTGTCGCTCCTCGCGTGGGGCATCGGCTACTTCGGCCAGCCGCACATCCTCGTGCGCTTCATGGCCATCCGCACGTCGAAGGAAGTCGCGCAGGCGACGCACATCGCGATGACGTGGGTCATCCTCTCGCTCGCCGCGGCCGTTGCCGTCGGCATTGTCGGCCGCGTCTATCTCACCACACCGCTCGAAGGCACAGCGTCTGAGACGGTCTTCCTCGTCATGACGAATCAGCTCTTCCCGCCGATCGTCGCCGGCCTCGTGCTCTCTGCCGTGCTCGCAGCCATCATGAGCACGGCCTCGTCGCAGCTCCTCGTCGCGGCGTCCGCCTTCGCGCAGGACTTCTACCGCACGATCATCCACAAAGACGCCGAGCAAAACGAGCTCGTCTGGATTTCGCGCGCGAGCGTGCTCGTCATCGCGAGCATCGCCATCCTCCTCGGCCTGAACCCGAACAGCTTCATCCTCGACATGGTGTCGTACGCCTGGGCCGGCTTCGGCGCGGCCTTCGGCCCCGCCATCCTCATGAGCCTGTTCTGGCGCCGCACGACGCGGAACGGCATCATCGCCGGCATCATCGTCGGCGGCGTCACCGTCCTCGTCTGGAAGCAGTTCGCGCTCTTCGGCCTCTACGAGATCGTCCCGGGATTCGCCTTCTCCATCGCCGCCATCATCGCCGTCAGCCTCCTCGGCAAAGCGCCGAGCAAAGAGATTCAAGAAACGTTCGACGCCGTCGGACGGAGCGAAATCTGACCGTTCACGAAAATTTAATTGACACAATGCAAAAAAGAAGCAGGATTCGTCATTTTCCTGCTTCTTTTTTTCTGCAAATGTGCGATAATAAGAACGAGCAAGGACGTATCGCGTACCATGAATGGAGGAATCCCTATGAAAAAATCTCTTTCGCGCAAGCTCGCCATCGCGCTGACAGCTGCCGTGCTCGCAACGCCCATCGGCATGAACGCCGCACCGCAGACGGCCGAGGCGGGCTGGGAGAACGTCATCGGCGCTGCCATCGGTGGCCTCGCGTACTCGGCGCAGCTCAACGAAGAAATCAAATACATCAACGACACGGAAGAAGGGCGCAACGCCTACTTCGAACAGATGAAGGAAAACGACGGCGTCTGCGAAGACTGGGCCATCAACCATCGTGTCGACGGCATCATGGGGAACCTCATCACCGCCATCGGCCAGGTCGACGGCTCGATTTATGACAAGCCATTCCAGTATTTCGTCAACGAGCAGGAAGACTTCAACGCCTACTGCACGCTCGGCCGCAACATGAGCATCAACAAGGGCGTGTTCAGCCTCACGGACAGCGAAGCGGAAATCGCCGTCGTGCTCGGCCATGAAATGGGCCACGGCATGAAAGACCATCCGGCAAAAGGCGCAAAGCGTTCGCTCGGCCCGGCCGTCCTCGCGGCCGCGACGGGCGGTAGCGTCCTCGGCAACATCGCTGCGAACCTCTGGAACAACAACGGCATCACGAAACCGCAGGAATGGGAGGCCGACAACCTCTCGTTCGAATACATGACGCACACGAACTACAACCCGGGAGCGACAGCGGCGATCTGGCAGCGCGTCATCGACCAGTACGGCGACAACAATTCGCCGCTCACCGCGCGCATCTCCGACCATCCGTCGAACAGTGCCCGCCGTGACAACTATGAGAAGAAGCTCAAGGAATACAGCGGCGGCCACGTCAGCGTCAATAGCGACGGTGTCGTCGAAGTCAACGGCCAGACGTTCTGCACGCCGGCTGCAACGAGCAGCATGAGCAGCCGCGAGCGCGCCTACTTCGTCCAGGGCAACCTTGCAGCGGCCTACCACAACGGCCATAGCTCGTCCGATGCCTACGCCGACGGCACGACCGTCATGCTCGGCGCGCAGCCCGTCCTGACGTGCACGGACGGCGACGAAGACGCACAGACGCTCGCCACGCGGCTCAACCAGATCAAAGACGGGAAAGCAAAGAAATAACACAGGATCTGGACACACGAAAGAGGCGCTGCCATCCGGCAGCGCCTCTTTGCTATGCTCTGATTGTTCGTGCACTCGATCTGCGCAACGTCACCTGACGAGCTCGTATCCTGCGTCGGTGATGACTTTCGCGAATTCGTCCTGCGGGATGTCGCGCGTCGCTTTGACGTCGGCTTTGCCGCCTTCGAGGTCGACGGTGACGTCGGTCACGCCGTCCATCTTCGCGAGCGCGTCATGGACGTGCTTCTGGCAATGTGCGCACATCATGCCTTCGATTTTGAGTGTCTTTTCCATGGTTTCTGCCTCTTTCTCTGGTTCGTTCGTGGAAACTTCGGCGGCAACGGCGGGTTCTGCCGTTGCGGTATGGTTGGCGGACGCAGTGGCCGCATGATCCGGCTGGAAGAAGTTGAGCCGCAAGGCGTTCAGCACGACGCAGACGCTCGAGAGGCTCATGGCCGCCGCGCCGACCATCGGCGAAAGCTTGATGCCGAAGGCTGGATACAGCACGCCAGCCGCGACGGGGATGCAGATGACGTTGTAGATGAGCGCCCAGAAAAGATTTTCCTTGATGTTCCTGAGCACCGCTTTCGACAGGCAGATCGCGCTGACGGCGTCGAGGAGGTCGCTCTTCATGAGCACGGCGTCCGCGCTCTCGATCGCAACGTCCGTGCCGGCGCCGATGGCGATGCCAAGATCCGCCTGCGCGAGCGCCGGCGCGTCGTTGATGCCGTCGCCGATCATGGCGACGCGATGGCCGTCTGCCTGGAGCTTCTTCACCACGCCTGCTTTGCCGCCCGGCAGCACGCCTGCGATGACGTAATTGATGTTCATGCGTTTGCGCATGGCCTCTGCCGTGCGCGCGTTGTCGCCCGTGAGCATGACGACGTCGATGCCCATCTGCTGGAATTTTGCAATGGCCGCGCGACTCGTCTCCTTCGGCTCGTCCGCTGCGCCGAGCACGCCGATGATGCGCTCATCCTCCGCGAACAGCAGCGGCGTCGCACCGTCGTCCGCGAGCGCGTCGAGGTGGCCGGACAGCTTCGTCGTGTCCGCGCCGAGCTCTCGCAGGAACGCGGCGTTGCCCGCCGCATAGCGATGGCTATCCGCCTCCGCTGTCACGCCCTTGCCGAACGTCGCGGCAAAGTTCGTCATCGTGCGCGGCGTGACGCCCTGCTCTTTCGCTTTCGCGACGACGGCCGCCGCGAGCGGATGCTCGCTCTGCGATTCGAGGCCGGCCGCGATGGCGAGCAACGCGTTTTCGTCGATGCCGACGGGCGTGACGCTCGTGATGCGCGGCCGCCCCTCCGTGATCGTGCCCGTCTTGTCCATGACGACGGTATCGACGGCCTGCGCCGTTTCCAATGCCTCGCCCGACTTGATGAGGATGCCGTTCTCCGCGCCCTTGCCCGTGCCGACCATGATGGCGACGGGCGTCGCGAGGCCGAGCGCGCACGGGCACGAGATGACGAGGATGCAGATGGCGATGGAAAACGCGAACTCGACGCTCGCGCCCATCGCGAGCCACGCGCCGCCCGCGAGCAGCGCGACAGCGATGACGGCCGGCACAAAGACGCCCGCAATCTTGTCTGCCGTGCGCGCAATCGGCGCTTTCGATGCGCTCGCTTCGTCGACGAGGCGGATGATCTGGTTGATCGTCGCATCTTTGCCGACGCGGTCGGCGCGGAAATGGATCGCGCCCTGCTGGTTGAGCGCCCCCGACGTCACCGTGTCGCCCGGCTGTTTCGCGACGGGCATCGGCTCGCCCGTGATGGCGGACTCGTCGACGCTCGTCTGCCCCAAGAGCACCGTGCCGTCCGCTGGGATGCGTTCCCCCGGCCGCACGACGATCTCGTCGCCTGTGCGGAGCTCCGCGACGGGGACGACGGTCTCGACACCGCCGCGCACGACGGTTGCCTCGCTCGGCGCGAGGTCCATGAGCGTCTCGAGCGCGCGGCTCGTCTCGCCTTTCGCGCGCGCCTCGAGGAATTTGCCGACCGTGATGAGCGTGACAATCATACCGGCCGATTCGAAGTAGAGGTTCGTGCTGTACTCCGTCACGAGCGCCCAGTCGCCGTGCCCCATGCCATAGCCCATGCGGAAAATAGCGAACGCGCCGAAGAGCGCCGCCGCCATCGATCCCATGCCGACAAGGCTGTCCATGTTCGGCGCGCCGCGGAACAGGTTCTTGAAGCCGGAAATGTAATACTTGCGATTGAGATACATGATGGGCAGCACCAAGAGCAGCTGCGCGAACGCGAACGTGATCGCGTTCTCCGGCCCGTCAAACAGCGCCCGCACGATGTCCGGCACAGGCAGTCCGAACAACCGTTGGAACAGGCCGTGCATCGCGATGTACATCGTCGGGATCAGGAACACGATCGACCATATGAGCCGGTGCCGCATCTCGGCGATGGCTTTCTTCACCGGGTCGACGATGGCCGCGCCGCCCTGCGGCGCCGCGCTCGTTTCTGCCGCGCCGCCATGCACGGCCGCGCCATAGCCGGCGTCCTCGACGGCCGCGATGATGGCCTCTGCGCTCGTCGCGCTTTCGTCATAGGCGAGCTGCATCGAGTTCGTCAAGAGGTTCACGTTCACGTCCGATGTGCCTGCGACCTTTTCGACGGCCTTCGTCACGCGCGCGGAGCACGCGGCGCAGCTCATGCCCGTGATGTCAAATTTTGCTTTCTTCATACATTCGTCCGCCTCCCATGGTTTTGGCGGCTTTCGTCTCCTACAACGATTTACTTCATGACTTTCTGCAGCGTCGCGACGAGTTCGTCGACGACGTCATCGTGTCCCGCGCGGATGTCGTCGACGACACACGTGCGGATGTGTTGCGCGAGGAGTTCCTTGTTGAACGAGTTCAGCGCTGACTGGATCGCGCTGACCTGCGTGAGGATGTCGACGCAGTAGCGGTCGTCCTCGACCATCTTCGTCACGCCGCGCACCTGGCCTTCGATGCGCTTGAGGCGCGAGATCAGGCATTTATACTCCTTGCCCGATTTGTCGCGGTGCTTGTGCTTCACGCAGCCGGCGCACGAAGATTCCTCGCCGCCGTGGCAGCATGGTGCTGGTTCTTCTGGCATCTTGATACCCCCTTGTGGTATATTGCTCGATGATTATCTTATACCCCATCAGGGTATCTGTCAAGCAAAAAAATCAGGACGAGGGAGGCTCGTCCTGTGAAGTATCGGCTTCGTTCAACCTTTGTCAATGGAGTGGATGATGATGTCCGTGATGACTTTCGTCCAGTTCACGCCGCCGCCATTCGAACCGCCCTGGCCGCCGCGCGGCTGTTGCGGCGGTGCTTGCGGCTGCGGCTGTTCCTGCTGGCGCTTTTCGCGCTCGGCCGCCTGACGCGCCTTGATGAGATCATCGCGGATGGCCTCGTCCTGCCGGCCGCTCGCCGCGTACGCCGCCTCGAGTTCGGCGATGGCGTCGTCGTAGCGATGCCAGTCGTAGTAGATGAGGCCGCGATATTGTTTCGAACGCCAGACGGGATACGTGTCGTCGTGCGGCGTGCGCTCCGCTGCGTTGAAATCGTCGAGCGCCTCGCTCATGCGGTTCATGCCATAATACGCGCGGCCGCGCAGATAATGCGCATAGGCGAGCGGGTTGCCGGACGCGTCGCGGTCGTCGATGACGGGTCCGATCGTCTGGATGGCCTTCGGGAACGCGCCGCGCTGGATCTCGCTGACCGTCTCGTCAAAAATCTTCGCCTGGTCGTAGCTCGCTTCGAGCTGCGTGCCGATCTGCTGCTTCTCCTTGCCCTGCGCCTTCTCGTATTTTTCGAGGAGCTCCTCGTTCTGCTTTTTCAGCGCGTCACGCTCCTGCTGCAGCTTCTCAAGCTCCGTTTTTTTCTCCACCATCTCCTGCAGATGGATCGTGTCCGTGTCGACCTCGGCCGTGAGGTTCACCGTATATTTCAGCGTCGTGCCCTTGAGCTCGGGGATGGCCTCTTCCTTCGTGACCTTGATCACGGCGCCGGAGATCGTGCGCACTTCGTCCTCCGTGAGCTCCATGTTCTGCGTCTTTGAATAGCTCTCGACGTAGACACCGGCCTGCTCGACGGCCGAGCGCATCGCCTCCTGCCGCGCGGCGTCGCGCGCGATCTTCGGCGAGTCGTTGTCGCCCATGATGTAGACGCCCGTCGCCTCGATCGTCTGCACGGTCGCCTCGGCCACGCCCGCCAGCAGGCTCGCGCTCAAAAGCGCGGCGAGCGCCAGCATCCGTGCTGCTCCAAAAAATCCTTTCATCTTCACGCACCTCGATTCGTTTCTCCTTCCTATTATAGCCACCGCAACAAGGAAACTCCATGGAGGATTCATGAAAAGTTTTTTCGCCCGCGCGAAAAAAAGTGTTGACACGGCGCGTTGCAGCAAGTATACTATTTCTTGTCAGTTGCGACGGAAACGCCGCACAAGGAAAAAATGCTGATTTAGCTCAGTTGGTAGAGCGGCTCATTCGTAATGAGCAGGTCGTAGGTTCAAGTCCTATAATCAGCTCCATTGGACAGCAAGCGCTTGCAGGTTTCTGCGAGCGCTTTTTTGTTTTTCCTGTATGTTTTGGTACAAACGATATATTGTGAAAGAGAGACGATTGTGCTAGAATAATACGAAACAAGGAAATGTATTCATGTTTCGTGAGAAAACGACAAAAAAGAAAGAAGGCACGCTATGTCCCGGTTGAACGTGCTGATTGTTGACAGTTCCCTGCCCCATCGCAAGACCATGATGGCTTCCATGCAGGACGCGCTCGATGCGATGCCGGACGGCGGCCGCGTCGAGCTCGCGGCCTCTGACGCCGACGTCTCTCAGAAGCTCGCCTCGTTCCAGCCACACGCCATCCTCTTCAATTTTGCCATGTCCATCCGGCGCGTGGGCGGCGTCGGCTTTCTCGCCTGGATCCAGCAGGCGACGAGCGCGCCCGTCGTCGCGTACGGCCTCAGCGAAGTCCTACGCCCGTCCGCGCTGACGCTCGGCGCCGAAGCGTTCTTCCTGCGCCCGACAAATGATGACGACTGGCCGCCGTTCGCGAGCAAGATCGTGCGGTTCTTGCACCGCCTCGCGTTCGAAAAAGATGCGAACAATCCCGTCGCCCCGCTCCACCCCGAGCCCGCCGCGCCGCAGCCGGCCGTGTCCGGCGCGCCCGGCCTCCCGCGCCGCCCGCTGCCGCGCTTCTCGCCTGCCGAAGTGTTCGTCCATCCATCCCCTGCCGCGCAGCCGGCGAAGCCGAAATTCAAGTCCGCCACCGTCGCGTGGGCGAATCCTGTGCCGCAGCCGACAATCCAGACGGCGACCGTGCCGGCCGAGACGCCTGCCGCGCGCAAGCGCACGCCGGAGCCGCAGCCGCACGCGCTCTCGTACGCCGAGAAGCATTTCGCCGCGCTCGCGCGGCAGGCGGCCGACCACCACAAGAAAACAGCGCCGAAGCCCATCGTCCCCGTGACGCTGCCGGACCTCCAACCGAAGACGCCGCTCGACCTCATCGCCATCGGCGCGTCGACAGGCGGCACGGACGCCATCGCCGAGGTGCTGCATCACCTGACGCCGCCGCTACCGCCGATCGTCATCGTGCAGCATATCCCGTCGTACTTCTCGCGCCTGTTCGCCATCCGCCTCAACGAGGAGTGCAGCATCGACATCGAGGAGGCGGCCGACGGTAATCCCGTCTATCCGAACCACGCGTACATCGCGCCGGGCGGCCAGCACATGACCGTCGTGCGTGAGGGCTCGCGCTTCGTACTCCATTGTGCGCCGGGGCCGAAAGTCCACAGCGTCTGCCCGTCCGTCGACGTGCTGTTCGACTCCGTCGCCGACGTCGCGGGCGCGAACGCGCTCGGCGTCATCCTCACGGGCATGGGCGGCGACGGCGCGGACGGCCTGCTGCACATGCGGAAAAAAGGCGCGGAGACGCTCGGCCAGGACGAGCAGACCTGCGTCGTCTACGGCATGCCGCGCGTCGCCTACGAAAAAGGCGCCGTCGCGCACCAATTGCCGCTCCAGCACGTCGCGCCGGCCATCCTCAAGGTCGCCGGCCGCTGAAAAAACAGCAGAGCATACAAGTATCGGGAGTTCCTTCCGCACGAAGGAGCTCCCGATTTTTTTGCCTTCGCACACCTGTTTTGTCTGTTCAAAACGATAGCTAAAAAGAATCGTCAGAGTTTTCGTTTTCCATTGAAAATAGGCTGAAAATTTCGTATTATGAAGGAAATGAAGGATTTCATTCGGTTTTTGTTTCTTTCGTTCGGATGATTGATGTTATGTCCGTTCAGATTGCCGCAAGATGGACAGACAGAGAAGGAGGCGTATTTCCTTGGACAAAATGAGCAAAGAAGCCCTAGCGGTCAAGAAGGCGGAACAAGCCTTCGACCGCAAGCGGCGCACCATCGGCCTGTTCGGCGGGCCGCTCCTCGCCATCCTCGTGTTCCTCACCCCGATCGAGGCGCTGACCATCCCCGGCCACAAGCTCCTCGCGATCATGGTGCTCGTCGCCCTGTGGTGGATCACAGAGCCGGTGCCGATCCCTGTCACGTCCCTCATCGGGCCGACGCTCGCCGTCATCACGGGCGTCGTCAACGTCAAGACGGCGTTCTCCGCGTTCGCGAACCCGATGATCTTCCTGTTCATGGGCGGCTTCATCCTCGCGAAGGCCATGATGAAGCACGGACTCGACAAGCGATTCGCCTACTGGCTGCTCGCGCGCAAGTGGGTCGGCTCGAATCCGAAGCGCATCTTCCTCGCCTGCGGCCTCGCCGCCGCGCTCTGCTCCGGTTGGGTCAGCAACACAGCGACCGCCGCGATGATGTTCCCGATCTGCCTCGGCCTCCTGACGTCCATCAAAGAAATGTTCGCCGCGAACGGCCGCGAGATCGACCTCCACGAATACAAGTACGCGACAGGCCTCATGCTCATGACGGCGTACGCCTGCTCCATCGGCGGCGTCCTGACGCCGATCGGCACGCCGCCGAACCTCATCATGCTCGGCTTCCTCAGCACGATGGCCGACATCCACATCTCGTTCTTCGAATGGATGACGTGGGGCTTCATCGCCATGGTCGTCTATTTCATCATCGCCTACGTCGTGCTCTCGCACATGTTCCCGGCCGACGTCGACCACATCGAAGGTGCGGACGTCTTCATCCGGAACAAGCTCGACGAGCTCGGCGGCTGGACGCGTGCGCAGAAGAACACGCTGTTCGCCTTCGCCGTCGCCGTCATCCTCTGGGTCATGCCGGGCCTCCTGTCCATCGGCCTCGGCTCGGCGAGCCCTGCGCTGAAGATGTACAACCTCTTGTTCCCGGAAGCCGTCGCGGCCATGGCCGGCGCGCTCCTGCTGTTCCTCATCCCGATTGATTTCAAGACGCGCCGCTTCACGCTGACGTGGAAAGAAGCGATGGAAGGCATCGAGTGGGGCACGCTGATCCTCTTCGGCGGCGGCCTCGCGATGGGCGGCATGATGTACACGACCGGCCTGTCGCAGTGGGTCGGCAACCTCATCGTCTCCGCGATGGGCGGCGAGCCGAGCCAGGTCGGCATGGTCGCCATCTTCTCTGTCATGGCGCTCCTGCTCTCCGAGCTCACGAGCCACACGGCCGCGACGAACATGATCGGCCCCCTCGCCATCACGGCGGCCGTCTCTGCAGGCCTCAGCCCGATTCCCGTCTCCGTCGGCATCGCGCTCTCCGCGTCGCTCGGCTTCATGCTGCCGGTCTCGACGCCGCCAAACGCCATCGTCTACGCGTCGGGCTACATCCCCATCACGAAAATGATCCACACCGGCGTCATCATCGACGTCGTCGGCATCGCCTGCGTGACGATCCCGCTCGTCATCTATTTCGTCAGCTGGATGGTCGGCTGACGCATTGAAAAAATTTTGCACAAAAATACGCCCTTGCGGCTCGGAACGATTCCCGGCCGCAAGGGCGTTTCATTTGCACAAAACAGATTACGCGTGGTTCAACACCCGCTCGAACACATCGGCGAGCAGCACATGAAAGCCGCCGCATAAGTCGACATAGATGTCCTGCTCTTTTTCCTCGTCCGTCAAGCGAAAGCGCTCCGGCTCCTTGGCGTTCTCCGCGATCTCTTCCGGCGAATAATACGTGTAGACCCGCTGGATTTCCATCCGCCCGTCCTGCGGGCGATAAATCTCGACGGATTTGCCGAGCGGGTCGACAATCCAATATTCCTGCACACCCGCCGCTGCGTACGCCTGCATCTTCGCACCGCGGTCGTAAAGTTGCGTGCGCGGGGAAAGCACCTCGACGACGAGCGTCGGCGCGCCTTCGATATGGGTCGGCTTGATCCGCGACGGGTCGCAAACGATCATCGCATCCGGAACGAAATGATTTTTCTCATCCAGATAAACATCCACGCCATCAGGAAACGCCTCGCAACGCTTTCCTTTCAACGCCGTCGAAAAAATGCGATAAATCTCCCCAGACACACGTGTATGATCCACGCGCGGGCGCGGTGACATCATGACGACCTTGCCATTGATGAGCTCCATCGGGATGCGTTCTTCATCCGAACGTGCTGTGTTTTCCATATTCACCCCTCCTGCAACTGTGAAATCAATGCTTCCGCTTGGCGAAGCGCCTTTTCAACGATACGGCGGCTCAACCGATAATTCTTAATGTACCGCGTCTTTGCTTCCATGTTCGTGATATTCGCAGCACTATTTTCGATGTCTTCGAACGGTTCCATTGCATCATCGGGAATCCGCGCGGTCAATTGTGAAATATCGTGCGTCATCGGATACTTGATGCCGTGCGTTTCCAGATAATGCTTGATGGAAAGTTCGATCGCTTGCTGCGCATGGTAGCCGACGACATTGAGATAGCCGTCGTCCGCATCCACGAGCTTCATCATGGTTTTCGCCGTGACGAGATTGCGCCGTGCGATGTCAAGCAGCGTCTCTTCCCCGCTCATAAACGACAACCCCCTTCTTCTTGATTTCCTCGAGCAATTCGCCTTCCGCTGTGAAGTTTGACCAGTTGTCAAAGACGTCATCGCCGAGGACGACAGGATATGTCCGGAGCGGCGTATCCGTCTCGAAATAAATGTCGATGTCGCTCCACGGATTGCACCCCGCCGTCACGGCGCTACCGAAAATCGTGATGCGCTTGATGTTTGGCATCGTCTTGCAAAGATCAACCATGCGGCTCACGGCCTCCTGCTTCGTCGGAAAAATCCGCTCGATGTTCCGAAACGGCTTTGCAAACACGCCCCACATAAGGCATCCATCCTTCCCAAAAATCAGCAATACATTCTCGGCACGCGCTGGGCGATGAGGCAGGTGACTTCGTAGTTGATCGTGCGGAGCCAGCCGGCCGCCGTGTCCGTCGGGAGCTCCGGTCCGCCGAAGAGGAGCGCCGTGTCTCCGATCTCTACGCCCGGGATGTCCGTGACGTCGACCATGACCTGGTCCATGCAGACGCGGCCGGCGATGGGGGCACGCTGCCCCTTGATGATGACATAGCCCTCCGGGCTGTAAGCGCGGATGTAACCGTCGGCGTAGCCGATGGGGAGCGTGGCGATGACGCTCTCGCGGCTTGCCACGAACGTGCGGCCGTAGCCGATGGATTCGCCGGGATGGAGCTTCTTGAGGAAGACGATTTTCGCAAAGAGCTTCATCGTCTCCGTGAGCGCGATCGGATGCGTGACCTCGTCCGACGGCCAGAGGCCGTGCTGGATGATGCCGACGCGCACCATGTCGTAATGCGCCTCGGGGATTTCGAGGATGGCCGCGCTCTCGGCGATGTGGCGGATGGGGATCGTGATGCCGCGCGCCTCGATGGCCGCGAGCGCTTTTTCGAACAATGCAAGCTGCTCTTTCGTGTACGATTTGTCGCGCATGTCGGCGGCGGCGAAATGCGAGAACGCACCTTCGAGCTCAAGGCCAGGAAGACCGACGATGAAGCTCGCGAGGTCGGCAGCCTCTTCCGGCCGCACGCCGATGCGGCCCATGCCCGTCTCAATCTTGAGATGCACCTTCGCCGTTTTCCCGAGCCGCACGGCAGCGTCCGACAGCGCCTGCGCGAGTTCTTTCGTGCAAACAACTTGCGTGATGTCCGCATCGACGACAACCTGCGCTTCTTCCGGCAAAATCATGCCGAGGAGGAGGATTGGCTGCGTAAAGCCGGCCTCGCGGAGTTCGATGCCCTCGCCGATCGTCGCAACAGCGAGGTAGTCTGCCCCATGTTCGACGGCGACGCGCGCGCACGGGATTGCCCCGTGCCCGTACGCGTCCGCCTTGACGACGACGCAGAGCTTCGCGCCGTTCTTAACGCACGTCTTGATGTGTTCGAGATTTTCGGCGTAAGCTTTCAAATCGATTTCAGCCCAAGTTGCCCGGTTCGGCATGATGAAAAATCCCCTTTCGCGGATAGAAAAACGTTCCTGCTTGAATGGTTGCTTCCATTATAGCAGGAACGTTTTTCGTGCAAAAGGGAATTTGTGTCCTTTGATGGAAAAACGTGCGGTTTTCCGTCAGCCTTGCGCATAAAGTTTTTCGTAGATGCCAAGCACATCATCTGCCGTCAGTTCCACGTAGTTGTTCGCCATGAGGCGGCCTTGCTTTGTCATGACGATGTCCGTGTAGTCTTTGAGGTCTGCTTCCTTGACGCCGTAGCCGGCGAGCGGCTTCTTCGGGAGGATCTTGTCGAGGAGCGTCATGAGCTGCGGGAACGCATCGTCTTCGCTCGTGCCGAGGAGCGTCGCGATGTGCTGCGTGAGTTCCGCGAGGCGGCCGTCGTAGCGCTTCGCTTTATACGCTTCGTAGACGGCGGCGAACATGACGGCGTTCGCTTCGCCGTGCGGGACGTGCTGCGCGGCGCCGAGCGGATAGCTGAGCGCGTGGACGGCGGCGCAGCCGGCGTTGCCGAACGCGATGCCGGCGTACGTGCTCGCGAGGAGGAACGTGCCCTGGCGCGCTTCGCGGGCGGCGAGGCCGCCCTCACGTATGGCGAGGAATCCCGCGATGATCGCATCCATTGCCTCCCGCGAGAACGTGCGCGAGAACGGCGTCGACTTCGGCGAGGTGAAGCTCTCGACGGAGTGAATCAGCGCGTCGATGGCGCTCGCGCCGAACACACGATCTGGCAGACCCTTGAGGAGTTCCGGCACGAGCACGGCCTGATCGGCGTAGAGAGCGGCATCGGCAAGGCCCATCTTCGTACCAAGCTTCGTGAGCTCGAGGATGGAGATATTCGTGACCTCGCTGCCCGTGCCGCACGTCGTCGGCACGAGGATGAGCGGATGCGCTTTCTTCGCGGGGAACTTTTTCTGGTAAAGGTCGGTGACGGGCGAAAGCTGTTCCAAAGCGAAGAGCTTCGCGACGTCGAGGATCGTGCCGCCGCCGATGGCGAAGACGCGGTCGTACGTTTTGCCGCCGAGCGCGGCGACAATGCCTTCGACCATGAGGTCCGTCGGCTCGCCCTGGCCGTATGCACGGTAGTCGATGACGGTCGCCGCGCCGAGCTTTCCGTCGAGGTGGCGTTTCTGCGTGCCTTGGCTTGCAAAGACGAGGTCTTTATCCGTAGGAGCGAATTCTTTCAGAAAGTCGTCAACGTTTGATAACATGCAGATTTCTGGAACTATCTGGAAAGTTTTCATAGACTCACTGCTTTCCTAATTAGTTTTGTTCATTGTAATAGTTCATTGCGTGGGGGAACACACCCACCACCGCTTCGCGGTTCCCCTCCCTCGGAGAGGGAGGCAAGAGTTTGAGAGCCACTTCAGCAATTGGCACACTTTTTAATGGCGCGCTCGAAGATGTTGAGGCCGGCTTCGAGTTGTTCGTCCGTCATGACGAGCGGCGCGAGGAAGCGGATGACGTTGCCGTAGATGCCGGCGCCTTCGACGAGGAGGCCGTTCGCAGCGCATTCGTTGATGATTTTGCCCGTCAGCGCTTTCGCCGGCTTCTTCGAGGCTTTGTCCTCGACGAATTCGATGCCGACCATGCCGCCGAGGCCGCGGACGTCGCCGACGCATTCGTACTTCGCTTTCCACTCGTTGTAGCGTGCCATGACTTTCTTGCCGATGGCGAGCGAACGATCCGCGAGGTGGTCGCGCTCCATGATTTCGATGGTCTTCAGCGCAGCGGCGCAGGCGAGCGCGTTGCCGCCGAACGTGCCGCCGATCGTGCCGGCCGGCGCCGCTTCCATGATTTCCTCGCGCGCGACGATGGCCGAGAGCGGCACGCCGGCCGCGATGGATTTCGCCGTGGCAATGATATCGGGCTCGATGCCTGCTTCTTTCCAATACTCTGTCGCAAACATGCGGCCCGTGCGGCAAAAGCCGGACTGCACTTCGTCGGCGATGAGCAGGATGCCCTTCTCGTCGCAGATCTTGCGGATGGCTTTCACCCACTCGATGGGCGCAGGGATGAAGCCGCCCTCGCCCTGCAACGGTTCGACGACAGCGGCCGCGACGTATTCGGCGGGGCTGCAGTTCTCGAAGACCTCATTGAATTTTTCGACGTAATAATCGATCGCCTTGTCGTCCGGCATGCCGGCCGGCTTGCGATAGAGGTACGGGAACTCCGCGCGGTACACGCCATCGGGGAACGGGCCCATGCCGACGGCGTACGCCTTCTTCGCCGTCATCGCCATCGTCATCAGCGTGCGGCCGTGGAACGCGCCGGAGAACACGATGATGTTCGGGCGCTTCGTGAACGCCTTTGCAATCTTGACGGCGTTTTCGTCGGCCTCAGCGCCGCTGTTCGTGAAGTACGCTTTCTTTTTCGCGCCACGCACGGGGGCGATCTGCGTGAGCTTCTCGGCAAGCTTGACGTAGCCTTCGTGCGTCACGACGTTGAACATGCCGTGGAAATATTTGTCAGCCTGCTCCTTGACGGCCGCGACGACCTCGGGGTGGCAATGGCCGATGTTCAGCACGCCGACGCCGCCGATCCAGTCGAGGAAATGGTTGCCGTCAAGGTCCTCGATGATCGCTCCCTCGGCGCGCTTCATGACGACGGGGTAGCCGCAATGGATGGCGCTCGGCACAACGGCCTCGCGGCGGGCGATGACCTCGGCGGATTTCGGGCCGGGGAGTGCGGATGTGATGATTTCTGGCAATGCGTCTCTGAGCATGATGAAAACCTCCTGATATGGATGGCAGATGATTTCTTTCGATGGCTTTACTTTAGCACAAAGGAAGACGGGCCTCCACGGCTCTTCCGACTGATTTTCACGGATACAATTGTGCGCGCCGCACAATCGTTGTAAAATAAAGGCGATGATTTTCATCAAAAGGAGGACGCGCAATCCATGATCCAGCTCCAAGCTTTCTACCACGACGCGAAGACACGCTACGGCCTGCGGCCGCTGACGGGCACGGCCGGCCTCACGCACGAGTTCACCTGGGTGCATCTCTGTGAGGACATCGGCAACGTGACGTTCCTGCGCGGCGGCGAGCTCGTCATCACGACGGGGCTTTCGGCCATGCGCGAGCATTGGCTCGCCGATTTCCTCGCGGCGCTCATCCGCCGCCACGCCGCCGCGCTCATCATCAACGTCGGCAAATACATCCGCGAGAGCGACATCCCGCCGGAGCTCGTCGAGCGCGCGACGGTCGCGGACTTCCCGATCTTCCTCATGCCGTGGACCGTACACATCTCCGACCTCATGCAGGAGACGGCCGCAGAGCTCCTCGAGCAGTCGCAGAAAGAACGCCAGACGGAACGCTGGCTCGCGACGCTCGCGTGCGCCGCGCCCGTCCGCCCGGGAGAACAGGCGTTCGTCGTCGCGAGCGAAAACCGCACGCGCCCCGCGCTGCTGTCCGCGCGCCAGAAAACCGCGCTCGACGAGCTCGCAGCGCACAAGCATGCGGATGCAGCGTACACGCTCTCCGTCTTCCGGCTCGACGCGCCGCTCACCGACACGGACAAGAGCGTGCTGCGCACGCGCTGGCGGCAGCAGCTCAACCGCCTCGGCCGCCGCTACCAGCTGTTCTTCGAGCAGGACGAGATCCTGTTGCTGCTCGCTGCCAAAAACGCGGACGACGCAAACAAAGCGAATGCCGATGCTGAGACGCTCCCCGTCGCGTCCGGTGCGTTCCATGGCGGCCGCAGCGCGCTCCACACGATGCTCGCGGCGCTGCCGGAGGCGCACGCGGAGGCGCGCGCAGCCTGCGCTATCGCGACGGCGCGCGCGGTGCCGTTCCTCGCGTTCGATGCGCTCGGCGCGGCGCGGCTCTTCTTCACGCATCCCGACCGTGCGCTGCTGCGCCGCCTCGCGGACCAACGCCTCGCCGTCCTGCGCGATTACGACGCGCAGCATCACGCGCAGCTGACGGAGACGCTGCACCAATACCTGCTCGCGGGCGGCAGCCTGCAGGCCACGGCCGAGGCGACGTTCACGCACCGCAATACGGCGAACTACCGCGTACACAAAATAAAGGAGCTCACAAACTGTGAGCTCCAAAGTGCTGAGGAACGCTTCGCGTTCTTGCTCGCGTATGAAATTGACGCGTATCTTAATCTTTCTTCCAAATCTCAGCCATGAGGTCGTCGTACGTCGCCTCGAGGTGCTGCACGAGGACGCTGAGCATGAGCTGGATCATCTTCGAGTCGAACGTCTCGTCGACGAACGGCAGGCAGATGTCGAGGTAGATCGAGCCGTCTTCGCGCAGATAATATTTGAAGATCTTGTACTGGGCGTTGAGGCCGTTGAGATACTTGACGATGCGGTCACGCTTTTCCGTTGCGACGCCCGTGACGATCTGCGTGCGGAGAATCGTGAAGATGCTCGTATCGATGAGCACGGCCGTCGGCAGGATCTGCCCTTTCGTCTCGATGCGCGAGCGGAAGATGACCGTCTGGTAGTCATCCTCGAGCGTCTCCGTCGAGAACACGTTGATGTTGTTGTCGACGAGGAACGACTGGAAGTCGAGTGCCTTCGTGTTGCTTTCGACGCCGGACTTTTTGCGTCCGCGCGTCGTTTTTTTTGTCTCCGTTTTTTCTGCCGGAGCCGTGTCCTTCTTTTCTTCCGTCGTCACGTCTTCTTTTTCCTTTGCCATGCGAAATTATTTTCCTTTCTGTTCCATGAGATTTTCAAAGCCGAAGAATCTTGCGGCGTTGTTGAAGCTGATATCCTCCACGAGCGCGGCGAGCGTCTCCTCGTCGTCCGGGTACGCGCCCTGCTCGACGATGCGGCCGATGAAGTTGCAGAGGATGCGGCGGTAGTACTCGTGGCGCGGGAACGAGAACAGCGACCGCGAGTCCGTCACCGTGCCGATGGACGTGCCGAGCAGGCCGAGGCCCGCGAGCGTACAGAGCTGCGCCTCAATGCCGTAGCGCGTGTTCGTGAACCAGTACGCGCTGCCGAGCTGCACGACGCCGGGCACGCCGTCCTGCGCGAACGCGCCGATGATCGAGGCGATGACGGCATTGTCCGCCGGGTTCGCCGGGTAAATGACGACGTGCGGCAAGCACTCGAGGCGGTCGAGCGCATCGAGGAGCATCGAGACGCCTTTCGCCGAGTCGCGCGCGGAAATCGCGTCAAAGCCGGCCGCCGTGCCGAGCTGCGCGTAGCGCTTCGTGTTGATGTTCCTGAGCGCCCCGTAATGGATCTCGAGCACCCATCCGCGCTCGCTGCACTCTTTGCCGAGGAACAGCATGAGCGCGCCGCGGTAGCGTTCCTGCTCGAGCTTCGTCGGCGTGCCTTTGCCGTTGATGTACTTGCCGACGATGTCGTCGAGCTCGAACTCCTCGACCTCGTGGCAGCGCACGCACTCGACGCTGCAATCGACGAGGCGGCAGCCCTGCGCCGCGAAATAATCGAGGCGGCGCCGCAGCGCCTCGCGCACGTCGGCCATCGTCGTGATGTCGACGTCCGCCGCCTGCCCGAGGTCGTACTTCATGTAGTTCTCCCACTCGGGGTCCTCAATCGTCAGCGCCGCGTCCGCACGGAACGTCGGCAGCACGACGGTCTCGCACCCTGCCTGCTTGACGGCCTTGTGCCAGCGAAGGTCGTCCGTCGGGTCGTCGCACGTGCAAAGCACCTTGACGCGCGAGCTCCTCAAGATCCCCTGTGCCGTCATATCCGGCTGGCTGAGCGCGATGCCCGCCTGCTGCCAGACCTCTTCCGCCGTCTTGCCGGAGAGCGGCACATGACAGTGGAAATACCGTGCGAGCTCGAGGTGCGCCCAATCATACATCGGATTCCCAACGGCCTTCGGCATCATCTCCGCGAACGCCTGGAAGCGCTCGCGCCCGGGCGTACTGCCGCCCGTGATGGTCTTCTCCGTCACGCCATTGGCGCGCATGAGGCGCCATTTCGCATGGTCGTCCGCGAGCCACGCCTCCGCGAGGTTGCGGTAGCGCTTGTCCTCCGCGATCTCGCGCGGATGGATGTGCGAGTGGGCGTCGAGGATCGGCATCTTCGCCGCATGTTCGTGGTAGAGCCGCTGCGCTGTCTCCGTATCCAGCAGAAAATCTTCGTCCATGAAACGTTTCATGAGGAAAACCTCCTTCGCTCTTGTTTGCTGTTTCCTTTATTCGCTGTCCAAGAGCTCATTTCCTGCTTTTTCCTGCGGGTCTTCCGCTTTTTCCAAAACGATTTCCGGCAGCGCCGTCGCGAGCGTCGTGCCGGCCGCGAGCGGCTGCGTGCCGAGAGACTCGAGGCGCACGCCGCCGAAATACGGCCGGCCGCTCGGGCGCAGTACGGTATCCTCGAGCGTCAAGAAGCTCGCCGTGCCGTCATAACGCGGCAGCATCTGTCCCGAAAGCGCGAACCAGCCATTCGCATCGATGCGCTCACGCGGACGACGATGATCGCGAATCACGAATTCATACGGACGTTCAAACGATGCATCAAATCCAAAACTTCCTCTGCCGGATGCCCCGCCGCCCGATGCATCCGGTGGCAGCGCCGGCCGTGCCGCAATGAGGATGCGCGCGTTTTTGCTCGTATCCACGCCGAGCTGCGGCGACCAGAACGCGTTGGCATCGACCACATAGACGGACGACGCGTCCGTCGGATCGTCCGCCGCGCCGCTCATGACGAGCCAGCCTGCTGCGTCGTATGGCTCACCGAGTTCCTCGAGCGTCTGCACGCCGTCCGTCGTGACCGCGCTCCAGCCCGTGCCGGCTGCACTGTGGTAAACGCCGGGGATGTCCGTGACATCATGCACGTTCCCATCATAACGATACTGTCGATCGAGCGAAACAGGCCGCAGGAACGCGCGCAGGAGCGGCGGCGTCGCGCCGTCTTTCACGAGCCACGTATCCTGCGGCCACGCGATGCGGGCGGACTGCATGAGCTCGTCCGCCGTGCGTTTCTCGATGGTGACGGACGACCACGCCGTCTCGCTGCCGATCGATGGCAGCACATTCCCCGCGGCATCTGCCTGCGGAACAGCGTAAACAACGCCTGTCTGCTTGCCAATGACCCGCCCTTGCAAACCGATGAGGCTCCCTACCGGGCCTTGCGCGCCCGCCGGGGTGACGATGCGGCTCAGGCTGTACGCCTGCGAGATGTTCCCGTTCGTCAGTGTGCCGACGAGGCCGCCGACATTTTCTCGTCCCGTAACCATCGCATCGCGATAGGTGAGAGGTGCCGTCCCATCCGCGCCGACGACCACTGTGTTGCTGTCCGCACTGTACACCTGTTCGATCGCAATTGCAGATGCGTTCTTCTCCCCCGCCGTGCCGACGAGACCGCCGACATTCTCTACGCCCGTGACATTGCCCGCATTGAACGCTGTCGTGATGGTGCTGCCATTTGTCATCATGCCGACAAGGCCGCCAACGTTCGTCTTTCCCGTAACGTTGCCATACGGGCTCGCCCCCGCTGCAGCGCCAACCATCGTCCCCGCTTTCGTTAGCGGCGCATTCGTATTGTACGCCTGCTGAATGCTGCCACCATCGAGATACCCGACAAGCCCACCAAGGTACGTTCCGCCCGTGCCATCCGTGCCGCCCGAGACGCTGCCAGCGTTGTACGTCGCCGTGCGCGCTTCTCGCGCTGCAATGACGGTCTTGTCTTTCGCCAAGCCGACAAGGCCGCCCGCCCAGCCCTGTGTGGCTTGGACGGTACCAGCTGCTTGTCCCGCATGGAGGTTCGTCATCTCTGACACATATCCCGTATTGCTGCTGTCAAAAATCTCCGAAGACGCCTCCGCTGTCCCTGCGAGCCCGCCGACCGACTGCTCGCCCTTGACCGCCGATGCATTTTGCGAAAAACCGCGAATCGTGCTGCCCGTGAGACGGCCGACAAGGCCACCGACGCTGCCAGCGCCGATGACATTGGCCTCCACCATGCGGGGCATGCCCTCTCCTGCTCCGTCCCGCTTGCGCACGACATCGCCTCGCAGGATGGTCTTGTCTTTTGCATGGCCCACGAGACCGCCTGTCCTGCTCCCGCCGCGAATGTATGGATCCACAAGCGTCGCCTGCAGGATGTGCGCGCCACTCGTCACGCCGAACAACCCGACATCTCCGTCCGTTTTGCGCTGAATGGTGAGGTCAATGATGCGATAGCCGTTCCCATCGAGCACGCCCGTGAACGGCGCCGTCTCGCTACCGATAGGAGCGAAGCCCGCGTCCCCGTTCCATGTTGCCGTCCCCTGCGCATCGATGTCGCGTCCGAGCGCATAGCTGCCCTTGAGATTGGTGTTCATGGCCTGCAGCTGCGCCGCGTCATTGACGAGCATGGCGACCACGGCATCGCTGGAACGGATCTGCTGCCGGAGCGTGTCCGCCATCGTCCCGCCCGCCGCATAATCTTTTTGTCCGCCTGTGGATTTCTCCGGTTCGAATTGTACGACGGCATGCGCCGCCACGATCTGCGGCGCACCGCCCGCCGCCATATGCACCGTGCCCGCCTCGTCCGCATCCGCGTCCGCGCGCAGGACGACCGTGCCGTCGCGCTGCGCCGTTTCGCCTGTCGCGCCGTCCGTGTATGCAGCCGTCGTCGTCGCCTGCAGACGCCCCGTGCTGCCGACATCGATGTCGCCGTCCGCGACGATGCGGATGACGTTGTTCTCCGTCGAAAGCGTCGTGCCGACCGGATGGCCGATGTTCACGACGGCGTTCGCGAGCGCCGTATTTGCCTGTGCGTTGTCCGTCTTTGCGACGAGCGTACCGTTCACCGTGACGGCAGCCTCCGCGCTCCCGTCCGGCACAAATGCCAAGCGCCCGTCGCTCATAAATGCTTTCGCGTCGAGCGCCTCCGTCGAGACGACGATGCCCGCCGCATCGACGCTCGCGCCATCCGCGAACAGCACGCCGTTCGGATTCGTCAGCAAAAAGATGCCCGTTGACGTGATGCGGCCAGCGATGGTCGAGAGGCCGCCCGACGCGGCCACGCGGTTCAGCGTCATGGCTGTCGGGTCGGCGATGCGCGCGCCCGTCGCGTCCCGCGTCCACGTCTGGAACGCGACTGCTGCATCGCTGCCGACGTTGAACGTTTGCCAGTCGATGATCGCGCGGTTCGATGTCTGCTCGATCGTCAGCTGGTGTCTGCCGTCCACGACCTCCGCCGCTCCGATTGTTGCCTCGCCCGCTGCGACCTTGCCGCCCGTCGGCAGCGCATCCGCTGCGACCCCGGCCGCAAACACCACAGGCGGCGGAACGAAACCGCCAAAACAAAAACTCGCGCACGCCAAGGACAACGCCACAGCGTACGCGAGCTTCCGTTCTTTCTTCTGATGCCGTGCTTCCCTTCCCATGACCGATCCCTTCCTTTGCATCAAAAACGATCCACCAGCTGGAACCACCACATGCCATGATTTTGCCTGCCCATCGATTCCGACCAGCGATCCGAGAGCGGCGCTGCGTAGTCGAGACGAGCGTATATGTTTTTCATCCCCCGATAGATGAGGCCAAGGCCGGCGCCCGCGAGCGTGCGGGCATTTTCGCCGTCCGTGACGGGACTCCTCGCATAACGCACCCAGCCCGCATCGTAAAACACCGCCGCCTGAAGGCCGCGCCCGATCGGCGCGCGCAACTCGACCGAGCCGAGCACGCCCGTGTCGCCGCCCGCCTCGCCCTGCGGGAACGCGCGCACGGCATGATAGCCGCCGATGTAGAAACGTTCCGACGAATCGAGGTTGTCCCAGGCGGCTTGCGCTGACAGCGTCGCATGGAGCGTCCACACGGGCGACAGCCGCGTGATGCCATACGCCTTGAGCGCCGTCTTCTGGAAATGCGCCGCTGTGCCGTTCGCCTCTGCGCCGGTCCGTGCGTATGCATTGTCCCACCGCAGATGGCCGAACGTATGCACGAGCTTCAGCGTCGCAGCGCTCTGCGCCGTGCGCCACGTCGCGTCCATGCCGACGCGCAGCGTCTCGTCATGCTTTTCCGCATCAACGGCGAACACCTCCACGCGATCCGCCGTCCGCTGCGTGCCGAACTCGGCGAGGACATCCACATCCCGCGCCGCCGAACGCACGAGCGGCGCACGCACGAACACGCGCCAGCCGTCCGCCATGCCGTAGGCATCGAATTTTGAATATTGGCGCATCAGATCGTAGTCTGTGCGGTAACACGCGACGCCCGCCGTCACGCCGTCGCGCCCGACGGGAATCTCGTAGCGCGCGTCATAGCTGTCGAGGCCATCGCCCGCGCCATGCAGGAAGGTCAAGAACAGCACGTCGCCTGCATGCGCCAGGTTGTCACGATGATACGAAAAGCCCGTGCGCCAGCGTCCCGTGTAGCGGCTGCCGTAGTCATCGACATAGACCGCGCCGCCTTGGCGCTCCGTGCGGTCGAGCTTCAGCAACACGTCCGACGTACCAGCTGTCTCGCCCGGCGACAGATACGCATGCGCGACGACGCCCGGCATCTCGTTGAGGAGGCGCAGCGTGCGGTCGAGCGGCCGTTCTTTGATGACATCGCCAGGCGCAAGACGATGCGCGAAGTCCACAACACGTCCCGTCCGCAAATCGCTGTGATTCTCGATGCCAATCCGCCCGTAACGGCCGAGGACGACCTCGATCGTCAGACGATGCGCGTCCACCGTCTGCACGGGCAGCACGGCGATGGCCGCGAGGTATCCGCGACGGTGGAGCTCCTCCGTGACGTGCGCGGCGATGTCCCAGAGACCGCCCGCCGTCTGCTCCTGATGCAGGAACGGCGCGACGACGGGCGCGAGGCTCTCCTCCGTCACGCCGTCCGCGAGACCGGTGAACACAATGTCGTCAATGCGGACGTTCGCCGCATCCTCCGCGCCTTGCGGCTGGTGCACCTCGATGTGCACGTCATCATGTGCAGGCGCCGGCTGCCACTCGCGCCGCTGGTCAACCTGCGCCGCGACCGCGCCGGCATCCACGCCGGACGGAGCCGCTGACACAGGCGTCATGCTTGCAGCGCCCACGACAGCGAGCCCTCCCGCCGCAAACAGGAGTCCCTTCCTCATGCGCACGTTCCTCCTTTACGGCAGCTGTCCGCGCAACGCATCGCTGTCGACCTTGCCGCAATCGTTGAGCGGCATCGCGTCGACGAACACGATCTTGTCCGGCATCGCGCTCGCGGCCAGCGCGTGGCGGATCGTCTTGCGCACCGCTTCCTCGTCTGCCGCTTCGTCTTTCACGACGAACACGGCGATGCCCTCGCCGCGCCGCTCGTCCTCCGTGCGCAGCGCCGCCGCTTCGCGGATGCCCGCGAGGCTCTGAAGCTCCGTCTCGATTTTCAAGAGGTTCAGCTTCACGCCGCCGCGGTTGACGAACGCGCCCTTCCGCCCGCCGAAAATGAGTTCGCCCGCTTCGTTGATGCTGCCCGTATCTCGCACGCTGAACGGGATGTGCACGCCGCTGACGTGGTATTCCGTGTCGACATAGATGAGGCCGTCCCGGATGGAGAGCTTCACGCCCGGGAACGGGCGGCCGAGATTTTCCGGCGGGCGGTACGGGTTGTCGACGACGGCGTACGTGATGTAGTTCAGCTCGCTCGCGCCGTAGTACAGGATGAGCTGCGCGCGCGGCAAAATCTCCATGATGTCCGCAATCATCGGCGGCGTCAGGAGCTGCGAACCCGTGAACATCGTGCAGACATCGGGGAACGTCCGGCGACCGCGCATGGCCTCGGCGAGCAACGTGAGCTTCGTCGGAATCAGGTAGATGCAGTTGACATGATATCTTGTCATGAGATCCGCCCAGGCATGGCAGCGCAGGTGGTCGCTCGTGACAACCGTGCCGCCCGCGTAGAGCACGGACAGCAGCGAGTTCGTGTTGCCCGTAAACGACAGCGAGCCGTGCAGGAACAGCACCGTGTCGTCGGCGACAGCGAAAATCTCGTTCTGCGTCGGGAAAAAGCCCGCCCAGCTGTCGTATGTGCGATAGAGCACCTTCGGCGTGCCCGTCGAGCCCGAGCTCAGGACGCCGAGGATGTCCGGCGCGTCGTGGTCGTGCTCCGGCAGATGCGTCGGCGTGAAGGCGAACGAGCGCGTGTGCACCTCGGCAAAGCCCTGCAAGTCGTTCACAGCCTGCACGTCCATGATCTCGCGCTCCGTCATGTCCTTGTGCGCGAGGATGGGGCGCACGCCGAGGTGCTGCAGCGCGAGGAAGCCCGCGAGCTGGAGCACGGGATTCTTCGCGAACAGCAGGACGTCGTCGCCGGGCCGGAGCTCCGTCGCTTGCGCGGAACGGAGGACGTTGTCCGTGAGCTTCAAGAATTTTGCATATGTATATTCATGCTCGTCCATGACGAGAAACAACTTGTCCGGCTGTGTTTCTTTTTGTTGAACGAGCAGATCATAATAGTTCATAGGAATCTCTTTTCTCAAAAAGGACGGCTTCCCCGAGGCCGCCGGCGCCGGCGATGGAAAGGAGGCCGAGGCCTCCGGCCGTTTGGAGCGCGGCGAGGAGCTGGATGGCGAGGATCGCGCCCGATGCGCCGTAGGGATGGCCGTAGGCGAGCGCGCCGCCATGCTGGTTGTAGCAGTTCATGACCTCGGGATGCGTGCGCTCGAGCAGGACATCGATGACGGCAAACGCCTCGTTGAACTCGATCGCTGCGAGATCCGTCCATGAGAGCTGCTCGCGTGCGAGGAGCTTCTCTGCCGTCGCCTGTGCGCCGCGCGGGCCCTCTCCGGGCGCGACGCCCGTCGCCGCCGTAGCGAGGACTTCCATCTGCGGCGCGAGGCCGTGCGCCTTCACGAACGCCTCCGACGCGAGCAGCAGGAACGCCGCGCCGTCGTTCGTGCGGCAGGCGTTCGCCGCCGTCAGCAGCGTGCCGTCGCCATAAAGCAGCGGCATGCGATCGAGCAGTCTTTGTCTCATGCGCGGCTTGATGCCCTCGTCGCGCGTGCAATCTGCGAGGCGCAACGCGCGTGCAAGTTCATCGTCCGTGTCATTGAAGGGTGAACCCTCGAGCGGCAGCATCCACGGGCGGAACACGCCGTCGCGTTCCGCCTGTGCCGCCCGCTGATGGCTCTCGAGCACCCAGCGGTCGAGCTCGGCACGCGTGACGCCTTCCTGTTCCATGACGCGCTCCGCGCCGCGCAGCATCGCGTCCTCATGCAGGTCGTCCGGCGAGAACTGCGCCGTGTAGTAGCTCCCGCCTGTCGCGGCGAGCTGCCCGCGCCGCTCGTCGCCCTCGGCATAAATCCGCGCGGGCTGAAGCGAGACGCTCTCCATGCCGCCCGCGACGATGGCGTCCGCCTGCCCCGCTGCGATCTTCGCGAATGCGAGCGAGATCGAGGCCGCCGCCGACGCGCATTGCATATCGATCGTCACAGCAGGCACGCTCTGCGGCACGCCTGCGTAGAGGCTCATGAGCCGCGCGATGTTGCCGCCTGTGCCGACGGCATTGCCGGCGAATACCGCATCGAGGTCGCCGCCCGCAACGCCCGTGCGCCGCAGGAGCTCCCGCACGACCGCCGCGCCGAAATGCTCCGGCCGCACCCGCGCAAGACCGCCGCGCCGCAAGGCGATTGGCGTCCTCAAAGCATCTACGACAAAGACACGTCTCGGGCTCTGGTCTTTCAGCCTCCCCCTTCGGAAAGCAGCCGCACGGCACTTTAGTGCCGATGCGGTCGCTTTTGCCCTTGCGGCTGGGAGGGGGACCGCGGAGCGGTGGAGAGGGTGTCGAAGGTAGGCCTTATCTTCCTGCACGATTGCCTCCTGCGAAGGTCATTTCTACCTTTTGCCCAGCAAAAACCGGCATTGTAAATTTCATCGAAAGCTTCTTGCAATCATCGAGGCGTTTCAAAACCGTCTCCATGATGAGAAGCCCCGGCACGAGCGGCCGTTCGCCTTCGTGCAGCGGATTCGTGTCGTCAACCGCCTGCACGAACGCACGGACATCCGCCGTCGTGAACGCCATCGGCACACTGCCGCCCGGCACGCCGTCCGCTTCCGCCGCGAGATGGAGCACGCCGTCCTCCGACGCACGCACCGTAGGTGCTTTGCGTCCGAGCAGCATCGTGATGACGAGCGTGCCGCTCGCATCCGCCGCCCGCACTTTCATCATGCGATGACGGTCGACGAGGATCTCCGGCATCGCATCGTTCGCGAACATCGTATCGTTTCCCTGCCGCGACCACTCCGCCGCCGCGATGACCGCGCCATCATAGCGCGCGCCTTTCAGCCGCGCCGTGCAGCGCGCCAGATCTCGGAACACAAAAGCACCCCCTTGCGTTGCTTTCATTATAGAAAGAACACAAGGGGGTGTCAACTGTTATCCATTGGGATGCGACATTACGCTTTCAAGCTGCCGCCGTTCGTTGCGATGACGTCTTTGTACCAATAGAACGACTTCTTGCGATAGCGTGCGAGCGTGCCGCTGCCGTCGTTGTTGCAGTCGACGTAAATGAAGCCGTAGCGCTTCTTCATCTCGGCCGTCGAGGCGCTGACGAGGTCAATGCAGCCCCACGTCGTGTAGCCCATCACGGGCACGCCGTCGGCAATCGCCTCGCCAACTTGCACGAGATGGTCATTGAGATACTCGATGCGATAGTCGTCGTTGACCGTCTTGCCGCCTTTGCCATCATCCACGAGCTCGTCGTTCGTGCCGAGGCCGTTCTCGACGATAAACAGCGGCTTCTGCCAGCGGTTGTAGAAACGGTTCAGCACGTAACGGATGCCTTTCGGGTCGATCTGCCAGCCCCACGGCGAGGCCTTGAGGTACGGATTCGCCACGCCGGGGATGATGTTCCCTTCGCTCACCTGCTTGTCGGGATCCGCCGAAATGCAGGCGCTCATGTAGTAGCTGAACGAAATGAAGTCGACAGTGTTTTCCTTCATGAGCTGGAGCTCTTCGGGCGTCGTCCGGATCTCGATGCCGTGCTCACGGAAATAGCGCTTCATATAGCCGGGATACACGCCGCGCGCATGCATGTCGCCGAAGAAATCGTTCGCGTTGTTCGCGTGCATCGTCGCGATGACATCGTCGGGCTTCGGCGTCAGCGGATACAGCGGCAATGCGATGACCATGCAACCGACTTTCGCGTCCGGCATCATCTCGTGCGCGATCTTCGTCGCGAGCGCCGAGGCGACGAGCTCGTGGTGGCACGCCTGAAACAAATCGGACTTGCTGAGCTCCGCAAGCGGCGTCAAGATACCGCCCGAGACGAGCGGCTGATGCAACACGCTGTTGATCTCGTTGAACGTCAGCCAATATTTGACCTTCTTGCCGTAGCGCGCGAAGATCGTGCGCACGTAGCGCTCATAAAAGCCGATGAGATCGTGATTGACCCAGCCGTTGTACGCCTTCGCAAGGTGCAACGGCGTCTCATAATGCGAGATCGTCACGAGCGGCTCCATGCCATACTTGTGGCACTCGTCGAAGAGATCGTCGTAGAACTGCAAGCCCTGCTCGTTCGGCTCGGCGTCGTCGCCGTTCGGGAAGATGCGGCTCCACGCGATGCTCGTGCGGGAAACCTTGAAGCCCATCTCCGCAAAGAGCTTGATGTCCTCCTTGTAGCGATGGTAAAAATCGATGGCGACAAGCTTCAGGTTGTCCGGCGTCGGACCGTCCGTCGGGGGCGTCTTGATGCCGTGCGGCAGGATATCCTGGATGTCGAGGCCCTTGCCGTCTTCATTGTACGCGCCTTCGCACTGGTTCGCGGCGACCGCGCCGCCCCAGAGAAAGTTTTCGGGGAAGTTCATGACGTTTTGCTCCTCTCAAAAAACACTTTATGCGACGACCGTGATGAGGTTTTCGTTTTCTGCAATCGTGCCGGCTTCCGTTGGGACGACGTCGAGGTAGCTCGCCGTGTTCGTCACGAGCACGGGCGTCACGACGGGGTAGCCCGCCTCTTTGATTTTCTCCGGCTCGAACTCGATGAGCAGCTGGCCTTTCTTGACCTTTTCGCCTTGCTGCACATGCGCATGGAAATATTTCCCTTCAAGCTTCACCGTGTCCATACCGATGTGGATGAGGATCTCCGCGCCCTTGTCCGTGATGAGGCCGATGGCGTGGCCCGTCGGGAAGAGCGTCGTGACCGTCGCGTCCGCCGGTGCGACGACGCGGCCAACCGATGGCTCGATGGCGATGCCTTTGCCGAGGATGCCGGCGGAGAACGCTTCGTCCGGGACATTTGCGAGCGGCACGACCTTGCCAGCGACCGGCGCGGCGAGGATTTCGCGCTGGACGGCGTTCGTTTTTTCATCCGTCGTCGTAACGGCGAGCGACGTGGCTTCTTTCACCTCATCGCGGTACACCGGGAACGCGAGCAGGAAACCGAGCACGAACGAGACCAACGAGACGATCATGCCGTTGTACATGCCTGTGAGGTCGCCCGTCGCAGGATCGACAAAGCATGGATACTCGAAGATGCCGAGGCCGCCATACATGTAAATGTGGATTTCGAAAAACGCGACGAGTGCGCCGCCGACACCGGCCGCCACGCACGACAGGACGAAATATTTTTTGCGCGGGAGCGTGACGCCGTAGATGGCAGGCTCCGTGACGCCGAACACGCCGGAGATGAATGCAGGAATGGAAAGCGAGCGGAGGCCCTGGTCTTTCGTGCGGATCAGGATGGCGAGCACGACGCCGATCTGCGCGAACGTTGCGCCGAACATCGTGACGACGAGCGGATCGTAGCCGTAGACGGCGATGTTGTTCAGCATGACGGGAACGAAGCCCCAATGCAGGCCAAACATGACGAAAATCTGCCAGAAGCCGCCGATGAAGAGGCCGGAAATGACGGGACTCACATCGTAAATCGCCATGGCCGCCGCGCCGACGAGCTGGCCGGCCCACGTCGCGACCGGGCCGACGACCATGAGCGTCAGCGGGATGACGACGAGCAGCGTGCAGAACGGCACGAAGAAGCCTTTGATGACCGTCGGGATGACGCGGGCGAAGAAATGCTCGACCTTCGCGCCAAAGTAGACGGCGACGATGGCGGGGATGACGCTCGATGCGTAGTTCATGAGCAGCACGGGGATGCCGAGGAACTCGATATGCACGGCAGAGGCGAACGGCGTACCCGCAAACAGCGTGTACAGCGGCGCGCCGCCCATAATCTGTGCGAGGCTCGGATAGACGAGCGCCGCTCCGACCGTCATGGCCGCAAACGGATTCATCCGGAACTTCTTCGCTGCCGTATATGCGAGCATGACAGGCAGGAAGAAGAAGAACGCATCTCCGACGATGTTCATCATCTGAGCCGTGCCGCCTTTCGGGTCGATGATGCTGAGCGCCCCAAGCAGCGCCGTGAGACCTTTGATCATGCCGCTCGCGGCGAGCACGCCGAGCACGGGCTGGAACACGCCGGACACGAGGTCGATGAAGCGGTCGAGGAGGCTCATGTCCTTCTTTGCCCCGTCATCGTCCGCTGCTGCGCCGCCCGCGCCCTCGATGCCTTGCGAGGCTACGATCTCGTCGTAGACGTCGCCGACGGCGTTGCCGATGACGACCTGATATTGTCCGGCGTTCTTCACGACCGTCACGACGCCAGATAGCGCCTTCAGCGCGTCATCCTGCGCCTTGCCCTCGTCCTTCAGCCGGAAACGCAGGCGCGTGATGCAATGCGTCAGCGAAATGACGTTGTCCTTGCCGCCGACGAGCTTCACGATGTCCGCCGCGAGCAGTTCATACTTTCTCATAAAACTGTCCCTCCAAAAAATAATGAAATGATCTGGAGGTTTGGCCAGCCATGCAAGAGCATGCTGTCACCATCCGCGCCGCATTTGCGGCAAAAAAAATAAGCGAGGATACAACCGTCCGCACGCATCCGAAAATCCGTGCTGAGGTTTGGCCAACTCAATGTAACCATCCCGCTTTTGCTAGGCTCATTATAGCGATATTGTTCGTGTTTTGTCGAGAATTATTTTTTATCGAAGTGCATACCGCACATTCCGCCCGTTTCCCTCGCGGCAGACGCGATGCGCTGCGACGAGTTCGCTGAGGATGTTTCGCGTTTTCGTGAGAGAAAATCCCGTCGCCTCCTGCAGCGCCCGGCGCGTCGTGCAGCCTGCGGCTAAGGCCGAAAGGATTTCCTTTTCTCCCGGCCGCGCAGCTCGTTGTACCGCTTCGTCCTTTCCAAACGCATGGGACGATGATTCCCGCACAACATCGGACGCATCACGCCCGTTCGATGTTTCTGCTCGGTCCCGCAAGAACGCAAGATTCGGCAGCGTCACCTTGAACGCATTGTCCGTGACGAGGAACGTCGGCTCTGCGCCCGTTCCCCGATAACATTCGAGCATTTTGCGCACGCCTGTGCCATAGGCCTCGATGTATTCGAGACGATAAAAAATATTGGCGAGGTGCGGATTGCGCTGGATGGAAGCGCCTGCCATCATGTCATCATACGTCAAGCCTTCGGGCAATCCTCCGAGCGAAAGAATTTCTACCGCATGATCGAACAAACTGACGAGCGTGCTGCCGGAAAGCGCATACTCGCGATGCACGATGGCATTGATCAAGGCTTCACGCAATGCTTCTGGCGGATATTCCCGCACGTCCGTGCGGCGCATGCCGTGAATTTCGGAACGCGTGCCATTCAAGAGGTCCAGATAATCTGCGACTTCCGTTGCCTGTGTCAACAGAGAGCCACCGAACTCTTTCCGTTTCTTGAACACGGTCTTCGTCGTACCCTGGAACACCGCCACCTTGATCGTATGTGCACAAGACTCCGAGAGCAGCCGGCCGAGATTCGTATACTCGCCGTCCGCCGCGCGAATGCCAAGCGTCCGCATCTGTGCCGCGCCGAGTTCCAGACCGCGCTCGGCAAACACGCGCTCCAACGCAGGAAACGAAAGCTCCTGCACGAGCGAACGTTCCTCTTCGTAATGCGCATCACCGGTCACTCGAATCATATGCAGGATTTCTGCTTGGCTCGCGGGGATGCTCGCACTGCCACGACGGACATAGACGCCTTCCGGGCGGATTCCTTTGTTTTGCAAGTAATACGGACAAGACGTGCCGCGCCCGACGTCGACGACGATGACATCTTTTCCATCCATCACCGTTCGATTGCATGAAAAAAACGGCATGATGTCAGGAGCAATCCCATCGTGACAGGAAGAAACGACTTTCTTCTGGACATCATCGGGATCATCGACACCAACGATGCATCCATCATCATCGATGCCAATATAAATCGTTCCGCCCTCGGTGTTGGCAAAAGCAACGACCGTCTTGCGGATCGTCTCCGCATATTCGCGCTTGAACTCCACGCGCATTCCCTCTACCATCGTACTCCCTCCCTGTTTTTCTATCATCTCTCCACATTCTATCATGATAGATGATAGAATACAAGACAGTAAAAAATAGAATCGTGCAAGATCAAAACATCTTGCGCGATTCTCTTTTCACCGTCTTGATTTCTCAGAAGAAAAATTCTGCCTGGAAGCGATAGAGATCATCTTTCGCGCCCGTGTCGATGTCGCGCGCCCACTGGTAGAACGTGTTGAGCTTGATGTTCTTCGCCGGGACGTAGTCCATGCCGATGCGGAAGAAGCGCTCGTTCAGCCCGCACCAGTCTGTGACGGTCGGCCACGACAGCGCCGGCTCATAACGATAATCTGCGACGATGTCATACGTGCCGGGGTTCTGGAGCTGCGCTTCCTTGTACTGGAGCTGCAGCCAGCGGCCCGGCTGCTTCGTCTTCGAGCCGCCCGTCTCCGGGTCGCGCTTCGCGTTGCTTGCGATGAGGCCGGCGCGCAGATCCCAGTTCTTGTCGAACTTGTGATGGCCGTGCGCGTAGTAGTAGAACACGCGGTGCTGCGCGTCCGCCTGGTAGCGGCTCTTCATCGGCGAGCTCCACGACGTGCCGAAATTGATGTCGTTCTTCGCGTCAAACGGATAGAAGAAGCGCAAGCTTGTGACTTTTTCTTTCGTGCGCGTGCCGCCGAAATAATTGTCCCAGAGATTCATCTGGCCGCCCGTGAAGAACGTCTTGAACTGCTTCTTGCCCTGCGTGAGCTGGAAGCCGGAGAAATCACAGTCGATGTCCATGCCCCACCCGTACGGATTCCATTCGTTCCACTTGCCGAACTTCACATCAAGGCCAAGCTGCGGAAGCCGGCCGGTCACGAACGTATCCCAGGTAAAGCCGGATTTGTTTTCCGTCAACACCTCCTGATAGCTCGCCCGCGTATCCTCAAATCCGCTCAAGGAATTGCGATAGCCGATGTTCGTATGCGCCTGCCAGTTCTTGTTGACCTTGTACGTCGAATCAACTTCGATGTAGATCATGTTCGCGCGCGTCGAGCGCGATTCGCCCGTGCCATCCTTCTTGTCCGTCAGATAATGATCGTTGCGGATGCGGGCATAGCCGCTGATGTCGAGGCGTTCCGCGAGGTCTGCTGCCTTCTTGAGGCCGGCGCGTTCCTCTTTCGTCAAGCCGTCGCTGCCGTTTTCCACGGCCTGCAGCTTGCTTTCGTCGAGCGCGTCGATCTTGTCGAGAAGCGCGAGCTTCTTGATGTCATAATAGTATGTCTCTTTGAGCTTCTCCGCCGCCGCCCGTTGCGTGTCCGTCATCGCCGCCTCGTTCCCTGCGGCGCAGTCGGCAATCATCGCCATCTCGAGGCGGCTCAGCACGCGCCCGTCCGGGATGGCCACGGTATACTCCGGCACGACGCCGGCCGTGATGAGCTCATTTGCCGCCGCGTACGACCAGTCGCCCGCCGGCACTTCGGCGAGGAAATTCGCTGCCGCTTCCGCCGGTGCCATGCTGCCGAGGCACATCGCCGCAATCCCCATCGAAAGAACGGTCTTCTTGCACTTGTTCCACTGTTTCACTACGAATACCTCCAAAATTTGAATGACTTCGAAATCTTGAAGGTTTGGCCAACCACGCATGTCGCGTGTTGTCACCATCCAAACGTCTTCGCTGACCGTATAGCCGTATTTCTGCTGCAAGAAGCCAGCCACCTTTTCGATGCAATCATGTGCGAGCGCGTACTTCTTCGCAATCATCGACGCCATGTCCGCATCGATTTCCTCGCCCGGGTGCTGCGTATCGGAAAGCATCCGCTTCGCAAAGAATTTCAGATGCGTGACGAAGCGGTAGTACGCGAGCGAACCCTTGTCGTACTCGATGTGGCCCGCGAGGCGCACGATGTTCGTGATCTCGGCGATGAGTTCGACGATGCGCGCAGCCATCGGCTCTTTCGCAGATGACTGCGCATCGATGAGATGCATGGCGACGAAGCCGGCCTCGTCCTCCGGCAGGTCCACGCCGAAGCGCTTGCTGAGATACGCGGCGCTCTTCTCCGCGATGGCGAACTCTTTCGGATAAAAGCGTTTCGTCTCCCAGAGCATCATGTCGTGGATGGCAATGCCCTTGCGGATGCGATGAATCGCCATGTGGATATGGTCGGTCAGCGAAATATAGATGCTGTCGTCAAACGTCACGCCGAGCTCCTGCTGTGCGTGCTCGATGATGGCGTTCGAGGCGTCCATATAATCAGGGTTCAACCCCGCGACGAGTTCTTTGAAATGATCGAGCATCTCGGGATCGCGCAGACGGTACACCTTGTCGACCTGCGCATCGTCCACGCGGTCACCATTGTGACGGCCAAACGCGAGCCCGCGCCCCATCGCGACAACCTCGCGTCCGGCTTTGTCATGCGTGACGATGACGTTGTTGTTCAAGATTTTTTCGATGATCATGCTTTTTGATCCCCCACACAAAAAAGACGCGCGCAAGGGAACTCCCTCACGCGCGTCTTGATCTCTCACACGCTGATTCCCTCGAAAAATCGTTTCTGCAATCTCTCGAAGGTTTGGCCAACTCAATGTCACCATCCAAGCGAAAAGTCATTTATGTTTTACTGTGACGGATTATATATCGGTGAGGATTGCTTGTCAAGAAAAAATGAAATGGCAACACGCAAATCTCGTCACAACACGTCTCAGAGCGTCTTGCCGTCGAGCACCTTCTCGACGAGCCGCTCGCCGACGTAGCGTAGCTTCAGCGAGAACACGGGACGGTTCTCTTTTTCCATCAACGCGAAAAATATCTTGTCGCCTTCCCAGATCGGCAGTTCCTTCACGAGCGCTTTCTCGACCCAGGCGAGCGTGCCTTCGTCGCAGGCGTCGCGGCCGGCGATCTCGCCGTCCCAGCGGTCGGCCGTGTAGAGGAACATGTACTCCGTCTGCCACGCGTCCGACTCGAACGTGATGATGCCTCTGAGCCGCCAGCGCGTGAGCGTGACGCCCGTTTCCTCTTTCACCTCGCGCAAGAGGCACTCCTCCGGGCTCTCGTCCGGTTCGAAATGCCCGCCGACGCCGACCCATTTGTCATGATTGATGTCATGCGCCTTCTTCACGCGGTGCATCATGAGATATTTCCCGTCGCGCTCGAGATAGCAGAGCGTCGTGAGGTTCGATTTCTTAGTTCCGTCCATCGAAAAATTTCCTTCCAAATTTTTTCCATCAAAAAACTCGTGCCATACCATCAGTATAGCACGAGTTTCGATTTCAAAAAAGCGGGTTACTTCTGATCCGGCACGAGGTCTTCGGCCTTGAGCGTGCCTTCTTTTGCCTTCGCGGCGAATTCCGCCGTCGCCGTGAACAACACGTCCGTCGAGCTGTTCAGCGCCGTCTCGCAGGAATCCTGCAGCACGCCGATGATGAAGCCGACGCCGACGACCTGCATGGCGATGTCGTTGCCGATGCCGAACGACGCGCAGGCGACGGGGATGAGGAGCAGCGAGCCGCCCGCGACGCCCGATGCACCGCACGCGCCGACCGTCGCGACGATGCAGAGCAGCAGCGCCGTCGGCAGGTCGACCGTAATGCCGAGCGTCGTCGCAGCCGCAAGCGACAGCACGGCGATCGTGATGGCCGCGCCGCTCATGTTGATCGTCGCGCCGAGCGGGATGGAAATGGAATACGTGTCCTTGTCGAGGTGCAGGCGCTCGCAGAGGCCGAGGTTCACGGGGATGTTCGCGGCGGAGCTGCGCGTGAAGAACGCATAGAGGCCGCTTTCCTTCAGCGTCGTCCAGACGAGCGGGTACGGGTTGCGGTGGATCTGGCTGTAGACGATGATCGGGTTCATGATCAGCGCGACCGTGAAGAACGTACCGAGCAGCACGGCGAGGAGCTGCGCATAGCCGATGAGCGCGCTGAGGCCGGCCGTGCCGATGGCGTTCGCAACAAGGCCGAAGATGCCGAACGGAGCGAAGCGGATGACCCACTGCACGACCTTCGTGACCATCTTTGCGAGGTCATTCAAGACAGCCTTCGTCTGGTCGCCGGCCGCATGCAGTGCGATGCCGCAGACGACTGCCCATGCGAGGATGCCGATGTAGTTCGCCGACGCGAGCGCATGAATCGGATTGTCGACGACGCTGAGAATGAGATTGTGCAGGACTTCCGTGATGCCGGACGGCGGCACGACTTTCGCGTCCGGCGGAACGGCGAGGTGCAGCGTTGTCGGGAACGCGAACGAGTACGCGACGGCGACGAGCGACGCGAAGAACGTCGCAAAGACGTAGAGCTTCACGATTGGCTTCATCGACGCGCTCGCGTCCGCGTTCTTCTGTGCCATCGCATTCATGACGAGCACGAAGACGAGGATCGGCGCGACGCCTTTCAGCGCTTTGACGAACAGATCGCCGAGGATCGACACGGCAGGCACGGCCTGCGGCATCGTGACCGCGAGCAGGATGCCGAGCACGAGGCCGACGGCGATGAGCTTGATCAGCGCCGTCTCCTGGTACTTCCGGCCAATTTTCTGGAACATAAAAACAACTCCTAACCCAAGCAGGATTCTTCCATGAATCCTTTCCCTAAAATCATAACGGAGACTAGTATACACTACCAATGCACATTTTTCAAGATATATTCTGTATTCTTGTCCATAGAAAATGGACAGTCCGCCCCGTGCACACTCTGAGATGATGTTTCCGACGTTTTGTCCGCAAAGGAAATACATTTCCTTAATTCGTCGGAACCATGGGATTTTTCATGCGTCCATCGCGAAAAAATGGTATACTAATCGGAGAAATCACGTTCTTTGGTAGGAGGAACATCATGAGCAAATCGAAAGTCTATTTCACCGATTTCCGTTGTCCCGTCGGCACGAGCATCACGGAGAAGCTCCGCCGCCTCTGCCTCGCGGCCGGCATCAAGAACATCGACATGGAGAACAAGTTCGTCGCCATCAAGATGCATTTCGGCGAGCTCGGCAACCTCGCGTACCTGCGCCCGCAGTATGCGAAATGCGTCGCCGACCTCGTGAAGGAACAGGGCGGCCGCCCATTCCTCACAGACTGCAACACGCTGTACCCCGGCAGCCGCAAGCACGCGCTCGAGCACATGGACTGCGCGAACCTCAACGGCTTCAACCCGATTTCGACGGGCTGCCAGATCATCATCGCCGACGGCCTCAAGGGCACGGACGACATCGAAGTGCCCGTGCGCGGCGGCGAGTACGTCGAGACGGCGAAGATCGGCCGCGCCATCATGGACGCCGATGTCTTCATCAGCCTCGCGCATTTCAAAGGGCACGAGGCCACGGGCTTCGGCGGCGCGCTGAAGAACATCGGCATGGGCTGCGGCAGCCGCGCCGGCAAGATGGAGCAGCACTCGTCTGGCAAATGCGTCGTGAACGAGGAACTCTGCAAAGGCTGCCGCAAGTGCGCGAAGGAATGCGGCTCGAACGCCATCACCTACGAAGGGGGCAAGGCGCACATCCATCCCGATATCTGCAAAGGCTGCGGCCGCTGCATCGGCGCGTGCGGATTTGACGCGATCAGCAACGAATCGTGGGATGCGAACGACCAGCTCGACCGCAAGATGGCCGAGTACGCCTGGGCCGTCGTCGACGGCCGCCCGTGCTTCCACATCAACATCGCACGCGACATCTCGCCGAACTGCGACTGCCACGGCGAAAACGACGCACCCATTTTGCCGAACATCGGCATGTTCGCCTCGTTCGACCCCGTCGCGCTCGACCAAGCCAGCGTCGATGCATGCATGAAAGCCGAGCCGCTGCCGAACAGCCAGCTCGCCGACAACCTCGCAAAGCCGGTCTTTCCGCACCACCACGACCACTTCCTCGACTCGAACCCGAACGTCAAGTGGAAAGAAACCCTCGAGCACGCCGAAAAGCTCGGCATGGGATCGAGGGAATACGAGCTCGTCGTGCTGAAGTAACGCCTCGCAAACAACATCCGCCAACAAAAACGGCCGCCCGCCTTTCACATTACGCGCGAAAGGCGGACGGCCGTTTCTCTGTCATTCCCCGAATGGTTTCCCCATAATTCCATTGACACGTTGTCGCATTTTCCCGTGATGCAAAAGTAGCACAAAATACAAAAAAACCGGAGGAATTCCCGAGTTGGAAACGCCTCCGATCCTATCGTGGGTTCATCGTTATTCAAACGGCATGCAGTTCCCGCAGCAGCGCATTTTGCAAGACGTTTGAAAAATTGATGTTGTGCTCGACCGCAAGCTGGTTGAGCCAGCTTGGGATTGAGACGTTCTTGCGCACCGTCTTCGTATCCACTTTCTTGCGGTACGCCGTCGTGTCCGCTGCAATCATGCCGATGAAACCGTGCTCCGGCTTCGCGAGGCTGCGGATGTCGGCTGGCGCGGGAATGGGCTCGCCGTGATTCTCCCGCGACATGAGCTCAAGGTTCAAGACATCTTCCGCATTCTCGAACGCTTCTTTTTCATCCGCGCCGTCCGTATAGCAACCGTCCAACCCCGGGAAATCGACAAGGATTGCATCGTCATCATACGTGAACACCGCAGGATATTGATATTTCATAGCGCAGCCTCCTTACTTCTGCTCGATGCCCGCATCTTTTAAAATCTTTTTCAGCGTGCCCTTCGGGACTTCTTCCCTCGCATGACGACCGACAGAAAATGTCTTCCCGGTCACAGGACTCTTCCAACGGTCATGACGTCCGCCATGATCGTAAAGATAACATCCGTGTTCTTTCAACAACCGCAACAGTTCCGCCGTCGTCATTGTATCGCCTCAGTGATTATTATACACAATATTACACATCTTATCAAGAAGCAGAATGTGAACCTGTTTTACGCATCCAAGCTCCCGACAAGGTTCCGGACGTGTGCGATTCCATGCCGTTCGAGATACCGGTCGATCCCCTCCGCAACGTCGACAACGGCACGGGGGTTGCGGAAATTTTCGGCGCCGACTTCGACGGCGGTCGCGCCGGCGAGGAGGAAGGCGACGGCGTCGTCGCCCGTCTGGATGCCGCCGCAGCCGATGATGGGGATGTCGACGGCCTGTGCCGTCTGGTAGACGAGGCGCAGCGCGATGGGCTGGATGCACGGGCCGCTGAGGCCGCCCGTGATGTTGCCGAGGAGTGGCGTGCGGCGCTCGATGTCGATGGCCATGCCGAGGAACGTGTTGCAGACCGTCAGCGCGTCCGCGCCCGCTGCTTCGACGGCTTTTGCCATGACCGTGATGTCCGTGACGTTCGGCGAGAGCTTGACGATCACGGGCTTTTTCGTGTGCGCTTTCACCTGTTCCGTTACGCGCGCTGCCGCACGCGGATCCGTGCCGAAGACGATGCCGCCTTCTTTGACGTTCGGGCAGGAGATATTGACCTCGATGGCCGCGACGCCGTCCACGTCAAGCTTCGCGGCGAGCGCGCCGTATTCTTCCGCCGTGCCGGCCGAGATGTTCACGATGAGTGGCGCGGCGAGATGGCCCGCTGTCGGCAGGATATCGCGCAGGAACACGTCTACGCCGGGATTTTCGAGACCGATGCAATTCAGCATGCCCGCGGGCGTCTCGGCGATGCGCACGCCGGCATTGCCGCTGCGCGGCTGCGGCGTGATGCCTTTCGAAAGGATCGCGCCGACGTCCGCCATGTCGACGAAGTCTTCATACTCCACGCCGAAACCGAACGTGCCGGACGCGCCCATGACGGGCGTCGCGAGGTGCAGGCCGCAGAGTTCGGTCGCGAGTCGTTCCTTGTTCATGCGAACACCTCCTTCGCGTCAAACACAGGGCCGTCGACGCAGACTTTTTTGCGCGTGCCGGACGTCGCCAAAAACGTGCAGCCGAGGCAGACGCCGATGCCGCAGGCCATGCGCTTCTCGAGCGAGACCTCGCACGGCAGGCCGGCCGCGCGCACGATGGCGGCGATGCCCTTCATCATGACCGTCGGCCCGCACGTCACGACGCGTGCAGGTTGTTCTTTTTCGAGCACATCCGGCAACAGCGTCGTCGTGAAACCTTTCGTACCGAAGGAGCCATCGTCCGTCGTGACGTAAATCTTCTCCGCGAGCGGTGCGAGCAGTTCTTTCCAAAAGACTTCCTTTTCACTCCGCCCGCCGATCAGGAACACGGGCTTTTCCGGGAGGCTCTTCGCGAGGAACAGGAGTGGCGCGATGCCGAGCCCGCCGCCGACGAGCAGCGTCTTACCTGCACCGACCGTGAAGCCATGCCCGATCGGTCCCTCAACGCTCAGGAGCTCGCCCTGCTTCATTTTCGCGAACGCGCGCGTCCCCTTGCCGACGAGCCGGTAAATGATCGTGACCGTCCCCGCGCCCGCATCGGCGTCGGCAATCCCGAACGGCCGCCGCAAGAACGCGCCCGAATCATCCGGCTTCATGACCATGACGAACTGCCCCGGCTGCGATGCGAGCGCAATTTTTTCCGCGTGCAGCACCATGCGATAAATGCCGTCGGAAATTGCGGCGTTCTCCAGCACAGGAGCGTCTGTAACGTATTTTTTCATATCGTTCCTCCTCCACGACGGAACATCTCTTCTCGTTGCCACTACTTTACCATAATCGGCCTCGAAAAGAAAGGAAACGACAGACGTTCACGATTCTCCCGCGACAAAAAGAAAGCACCTCCATAGATGCCAGAATCGCATCCATGAAGGTGCTTGGACAACCACAGCCCTGTTATGTGTCCTTTTTCTCGCCATCGAGCAGATGGAGAAGCGTGTAGATGACGAGCGCGCGCCTTGCGTCCGTCGCCCAAACGTCGCTGTAATCCGGCCCGACGAGGTTGTACATCATGATCGTGTTCCCTTCCTCGTGGTCGCCAATGATCTCCGCGAGCTGCGCCGCGACGTAGTACGCGCGGTCGATCTTGTCCGCGTCGAAGATGGACGGCACGGAGATCAGCCGCCCGCCCCGCTGTAGACGCCCGTGCGGCGCACGAAGTTCAGCGCCGCCGTGTCCGCGTCATTTTCGATGCGGTAGCTGTATTTTGGATTGGACGACAGGTCGAAAAACGCCTCGGCGTCTTTCACGTCTTTCCACTCCAAGGGCGGCGTGCGCATGAGCTTGCGGACGAGCGCGTTCATGCCCGCATCATTCACGTTGATCTGCAAGTCTCTGTTGTAGCCGTGCCCCATCTCGTGCGCGATGAGGAACGCGAGCATCGAATCATTGTAGACCGTCCCCGTCGTCATCGGGCGCATGTAGCACGAGCCGATGTTGTCCTTCCCGCTGTCATCGATCTGGTTGCAGAAGTCCACGAGGTCCTGGCTGATATAGATCGCGTTGCCGCCGAAGCTGGCGCGACGCGCACGATGCCGACGTAATTGTCGCGCGCGACGTACTTGTCGCCGAGCTGCGTCACATCCGTCTTGTAGTTCAGCCGGTCGCTGTTGTACGCGACGATGGAATTCTGGATGACATTGAGCCCGCTCGAAAAATGCGGCTTTTCCGCCATCGACGACTCGTAGACGCCGATGAGGATTTCCTCGAACTGCCGCGCCTCGCTGTCCGTGAGCGGCGCGTCCGAATCCGCCGCGCAACCGACGCCCGTCCACGCAGCCAGCGCCACCAAGAACATGGCGACCATCGGCAAAATCATTTTGCGGTGAAGCATCCCTGCAACAGCCCCTATGTGTCTCTATTTGTCTTTTCCAAGACCAAGATACAACGTTGTCCCGTCTGGTTTGGTGGGAAGCCCATCTCCCCCCAACTGATGAACCGGACGGATTGTGATTTCACGGAAGGTTCTTTTTTTCCTACTGGTAATGGGTACATAGCGATGACTGGATGATCATGCGATACGCGAAGTTGTCCTTGCGGCATCACGATACCACACTGCTGCGCCAAACTGCCGTTCTGCGGGTACTCCATATAGCCATCCTCCATTTGGACAGTAACGGTGGGCGGCTCTGCCCATCCGATGGAAACGCCATTTTGATGATCGTCCCGCTCCTTAAAGCCCAGAAAAACGACTCCCGCTCCGGTAAACATATATCCCACCAATCCATGAATCATCAGCCCAGACTTTTCGAAGTCCCATTTATATTCAGAGCTACAATCCACGATTCCATATGGACAAATATCCCATGGAGGGCCGTCCTTCTCATCGTGGCTTTTTGCGACAATCGTTTCTTTTTGTTGTGTTTTATCGTCCCCGACTGTATAGGTAATATCCATCTTCAATGTATGAAATGTTTTCTGATCTTTTGCTCGCTTATTGGTGTAATGCTCGACGTTTTCGACGCGGACCAACTTCACATTTTTCACTGGTTTCCAGTTTGAATTCCAGTCGCCAAAAGCCTTGCGAAAGGGCATCAGGGTAGAATCATAGGCCTCCCGTCCCTCGCTCTCCTGACGCTTTACCAGGTACTCCGCGACATTTTCCGGATGATCGGAATCAATTTCGTCTTCGTGTCCTGCACGTTCAAAACTCTGAACAATACCAGGATGTCTGAGATCGTCCGTCGAAAAAATGCTTCCGCCTTCCGAAAGATGCACGGCAACAACACCAATCACAACAACCAAGACGACCAGAAGGAATTTCTTCATGTCAATGCCCTCCTCATCAAGCCATAGGCTCAGGCTGCTGCGCCGATCACTGCATCAGCACGTCGCCCCTGTTCGCAGCTACGACTTTCTTCACTTGAGGGAAATACTCGTATTGATCCGTCATCTCGACAGCATCTGCCAGAAAGACCTGTGTGAACGTCTTGAAGTCGATCGCTTTGCCGGAATGATCCAGCAGATCGCCTGCGCCTTCGCTGTAGAAATGCACGAATGTGAATGGCGCGTTGAGATGCTCAACGCCGCCAATGTCGATGGTATTGGCCGCGATTTTCTCGATATGAAGCTTGCCGCTCGTCGCCTGATAGACCTCGCTGTCCCCCGTCTCTGTCAGGTGCAGGTCGGAGAGGACTTTCTCCTCATCCGGAAGTTTTTTCTTGTTCTGCACCATGGCGAGAATGCCTGCGACCTGCTTTTTCATAGTCTCGGGATCAAAATCCTTATTGCGGATGTACAAGAAACCGCACACCGTTCCATCGTTCTGAGTGATATCCACATCGATACCGGATTTCGTCATATAAGAATCGTGAAAGACATACAATTTTGCCGCATCATCGGCCGTCTTGTTGTACGCCGAAACAAGCACCGCTCTGTCGATCTGCTTATCGCTGTTGTCCGACGCCCGATCCGAACCGCAAGCGCCGCACAGCAGCAGGGCTGATGCCAATGCCACTACAGCACCGAGTTTTTTCATCGTATTACGTTTCATCCTCTGCGCCTCCTTGCTCACTGGTACATCTCAACCGTCACGCCGAAGTTGTGCGCGGTCACCCATGGCATGAAGCCATAGACCTTCATGGGCAAGACCTTCGTGATCGTCGGCGCCGCCGGACGCTCGTACGTGATCTTGATGCCCTCGTCGACTTTTTCCAGCGTCATCGTTCCGGGGATGCTCGGCGTCGCGAGCAGCGCGCGGTCTGCATCGAACTGCACATGCTCCGTCAGATCGTTCACTTTCGCATCCTGGAAGTACAAGAAATCATTCGACAGCATCTCCCGCGAGCCTTGCTTCGAGCTCACGACGAGGTTGATGTAGTTCGACCGCTTGCCCGTATAGGCTTCTCCCGACGCGCGCACGTCCGGCGCGAGGCGGAAGCCGAGCGAGTCCTCGTTCGCCGTGAGCCCGCCCGCCGCGTAGCCGACGCGCATGTTGTAGCAGACAATCTTCGAAATGACAGGATACGCTGCATCTTTCTTGTTCGCATCGCGGAAATCGAATGTCGGCTCGACCGTCTGCTTCAGCACGAGCGAGCCGTCATGCGGGACTTGTGCGAAATACGCATCAAATGCATCGTAAATCGCGGCCGTCATGCCCGAACCCATGCGCATCTCATCCGTGACCTCCGGCACCGGGTCATATTTCGCCTGCGGGTCGGAGACGAGCTTGTCATTCCCTCCACCCCCCGCGGCCAGCATCGCGAGCATCCATGCGGCAGCACCGAGGCGCATGCGCTGTTTCCACGTCTTTTTCACGCAAAATCCCTCCTGTTTTTTCCAAATCTGCATTGAAAATGCGGACGCCATCAGTATAGCACGCATCATAATAAAATCACTATGCGTTTGAAAAAAAACTGTAATATTTTTCTTTGCATTCAAAAAATATATGGTATACTGCAACTATCATGCAAGCAACACGGTCCACGGATATGGACACACACAAAACGCAGGAGGCAACCATATGTTTCAGCATCAGCAAAAACGATTTTTCCCTCTGCTCGCGGCCACATGGTTCGCCCTCGCGGGCGCGACGGCGGCGAGTTTCGCATTTCTGCCGCAAACGGCCGAGGCGCGCGTCAAGAGCGAGGCGGAGAGCCGTTGGGGCCAGGAGCTCGTCGAGGAATACGATGAAAAATACGGTGTCGAGCAGCAAGCGGACGGCACGCCGCTCAAGCGCATGCAAGACCGCCTCGTCGCGTTCAACAGCGACAAGCTCAATTACTATGACGGTGTTCACGAATACTGGATCGAGCCCGTCTATCTCGCGAAGCGCTACCTCCCCGGCATCTCCGGCATCCAGAAAGGCAACTGCATCGTGCTCTCCCCCGACGATTTCTCCGACGCGCTGAAGGACAAGCATTACTGGTTCGTCGAAAACTCAAACGACGCCACGACGATGGCGCACGAGCTCGCGCACTACATCAACCACGACTCGGAAAGCAGCAAGCTCTCGCAATCCGAAAAAGAATTCCGCGCGGACGAGCTCGCGATGGACCTCATGGCGAACGTGCCGGAGTATTCGTTCGGCAGCATGGCGCTCCGCCATCGCGGCGAGGACGTCGACGAGGACGGCCACCCGACGGACACGCAGCGCATGAAGATGGTGCTCGACAAAATCAAGAAGGATTCGAAAGGCCGCGTGCGCGTCGACGAGGACGGCCGCATGTACTACAAAGGCGAGCTCTTCGGCGATGACGGCTACCTCAAGACCGGCTGGTTCGGCGACTACCAGTCCGACACGCTCTACCTCGCGGCGCAGATCGCGACGGCCATCAATAAAGGCTGGTGGAAGCGCAACCTCCTCGCCCACGGCCCCGAATCGAACGTCTTCGTCGACGGCCGCGACGGTTGCACGATCCTCGCCATCTACACGGACACGACATACACCGTCCCCCGCAAAATCCTCGCCCGCTTCTCCTTCGACGACCGCCTCGACTACGACCAGTTCGAGAGCGACGTCGAACGCCACGATGCCGAGCGCATGGACGAGCTCATGGATCTCGCAAAATAAATTCGCGCATAACAAAAAGGCGATTGCAGCCGGCTCGGTTGCAATCGCCTTTTGTGTGCTTGATGTTTCCTTTTACTCCGCGACTTTCCCGCGCAGCACCTCTTCCGCTGTTTCGATCTGCACGTCGTTCGTCGCGCCCTGCGGCAGCTCGACGACCACATCCGGCTCGATACCGGTGCCGTCGATGCTGCGGCCATTCGGCGTGTAGTATTTCGCAATCGTAAGTTTCACGGCGTCGTCGTGGTACATCGGGACGACGACCTGGACGGAGCCTTTGCCGTAGCTCGTCGTGCCGACGAGCGTCGCCGCGCCCGTGTCCTGGAGCGCGCCCGCGAGGATTTCGGCCGCACTCGCGCTGTTGCCGTCGATGAGGACGACGATCGGGTATTTGCTTTCCGCGAGGTCCGACGTGTATTCCTGCGTCTTGCCGTCCTTGTCGATGATGGAGACGACTGGGCCTTTCGGCACGACGAGGTTCGCGACTTCGGCGCACGTCTTCACGAGGCCTCCGGGGTTTTCGCGCAGGTCGATGATGAGGCCACGGAGTCCCTGGCCTTCGAGCGTTTCAAGCTGCTTCTGGAACTCGTCGCCCGTGTTCTCGGCGAAATTGCTGATGCGGATGTAGCCGAGGCCGTTTGCTTCGTCAATCATCTTGCCGCCGACGGTCTTCATCTGGATCGTCGCGCGCTCGATCGTATAGTCTTTGTCTTCCTCGCCCTCGCGGTGGATCGTCAGCGTGACGCTCGTGCCGACGGCGCCGCGGATGTGGAGCGCGACCTCCTCGGGCTGGTAATCGCTCGCGGGCGTGCCGTCGATGGCGACGATCTCATCGCCTGCCGCGAGGCCAGCCGCCTGTCCCGGCGTATCGTCCATGACGGAGATGACCGTGACCTTGTCGTCCTTGAAGCCCATGTAGATGCCGATGCCGCCGAAGCTGCCCTCGGTCTGGTTCATGAGCTGCTCGTACATCTCGGGTCCCATGTACAGTGAGTGCGGATCGCCGAGCGACTGCACCATGCCGCTGATCGCGCCGTCCATGAGCGTCGTATCGTCGACGTCGCCGACGTAGCGCGCCTCGATGAGCTTGCGGATGCCGACGAAGCGCACGATGTTCTGCACGTTCTCCGGCGAAAAACCGAGCGCGTACACGATGCCGCCGAGCGTGAGGAAACTGCCGAGCGCGGCACAGGCGATGCCGCCGACGAGACCGCCAAAAACATATTTTTTCTTCATGAGACTGTCCTTTTACAAATAACCGTACGGGCTCACGGGCTCGCCGTTCTGGCGCACCTCGAAATGGCAGTGCGGGCCCGTCGAGTTGCCCGTCGAGCCGCAGTACGAAATGACCTCGCCCTGCGCGACGGACTGCCCTTCGCCGACGGCGAGCGACTGGTTGTGGCCATAAAGCGTCGTGACGCCGCCGCCGTGGTCGATGATGACGGTGTTGCCGTAGCCCGAGATCCAGCCCGCGTACGTGACTGTGCCAGCCTGCGCAGCGTGCACGGGGATGCCGTAATCGCCGCCGATGTCGAGGCCGCTGTGGAAGCGTTGGTCGCCCGTAATCGGATGCGTGCGCCAGCCGAACTCCGATGTAATCGGGCCGGAAATCGGCCAGATCATCGCGCCCGAGCCGGATGGCTGGACATTATAATGGCTGCCGCGGATCATGTTCGCAATCTGCTTCGACGCAGCCATGAGCTCGTCATACTGCTGGTCGAACACGGCCTTGTCGCTCTTCATCTTGTCGATGAGCGCTTGCTGCTTCGCGACTTTCTGCTCCATGATCTGGCGCGCGGCGCGCGTCTTCTGCTCCTGCTCGGCCTGCGTCTTGCGGTCTGCTTCGAGGGCGCTCTGGCGCGTCTCGATCTCCTGCTTTTCGTCGAGCACCGTGCGCACGAGGTCGTAGTCCTCGTGGATGACGCGCTTCAGAAGATCCATGCGCGTCATGAGGTCGCCGAAGTCCTTCGCGCCGAACAGCACGTCAAGATACGAAATCTGACCGTGCATATAGATGTCCCGCACGCGCCGGCCGAGCTTGTCGCTCTTTTTTTCGTAGTCTTTGCCGAGGATGTCCAGTCGGTCCTTGTTTTCCTTCATGCGGCCTTCTGTCTCGTCGAGCGCGGCCTTGCACGATTTGTGCTCCGCGATGGCCTTGTCGGCCTCCTCGTCGAGCTGGCGCTTCACTTCGGAAAAATTATTGATCTGGTTCTGGATCTCGTCGCTCTTCGCTTTTTTCTGCTGCGCCTGCTCTTCGTAGCTCTTCTGCTCGTCTTCGAGGGAGGCGGCAAACGTTTGGAACGGGGACGCAACGAACGTAAAAGCCAGTGCAAATGCTATGAGTTTCTCTTTTCGGAATTGCAATCGTTTGCCCTCTTTCAGGGGTATTCCCTTCGACTGCACTATCGGTGATTTTGCAACGCATGACCTTCGCCACACCCACCACCGCTAACGCGGTCCCCCTCCCTCGGAGAGGGAGGCTGGAGTTTGAATGACCTTTTTATACTTTCAAGAACCGTTTGAGAGAGACAGCTGCGCCGAGGGCGCCGATGGCCATGCCGGCGAGCAGCAGCGCGACCGTGATGTAGTTCATGGCCGGGTACTGCGGCATGAGCGGGAAGAACGTCAGCGTGTCCGTGATCTTCGCCGCCATCGCTGCGTAGAAGCTCCGGAGCGCGATGGCCGCGATGATGCCGCCGACGAAGCCGAGGACCATGCCCTCCATGAGGAACGGCCAGCGAATGAACCCGTCGGTCGCGCCGACGTATTTCATGATGGCGATCTCTTTCCGCCGCGCGAAAACGGTGAGCCGGATCGTGTTGCTGATGATGAAGAGCGTTGCGCCCGCGAGGAGCGCCATGAGCACGAGGCCGAAGACGCGGATGAGCCGCGTGATGGCGAACAGGTGCTCGATGACGTCCTGCCCGTACTTCGCCTCCTCGACGCCGTCCATGCGCGCGATGGCCGTCGCGGCCGTCTCGACGAGGTCGGGGCTCTTGACGACGACTTCAAAGGAATCCGGCAGCGGGTTCTTGTCGCCGAGCGCGTCGAGCAGGTATTTCTGGTCGCCGAGACGCTCTTCGAGGCGCGTTTTCGCCTCGTCCTTGTCGACGTACGTGATGCTCTCGATGCCCTGCAGCGCCTCGATGTCCGTCGCGATGTCCTTGCGGTCGGCTTCTTTCAGCCCGTCCTCGAGGTAGACGCTGATCTGCACCTGCGATTCGAGCGTCGACGCCATGCGGTTCATGTTGAGCACGAGCAGCAGGAACACGCCGAGCACGAACAGCGAGACGGCGACCGTGCCGATGGACGCGAAGCTCATCCAGTTGTTGCGCCGAAGGCTCCGCAGGACTTCCTGGACGAAATATTCGCTCGTCCGTAATTTCATACTCAATACCCTCCCCGCGCGACGTCGCGCACGATGCGGCCGTCCTCGATGGCGATGACGCGGCGCTGCATCGTGTCGACGATGTTCTTGTCATGCGTCGCCATGACGATCGTCGTCCCCGCGCGGTTGATGCGCGTGAAAATATCCATGATGTCCCAGCTCGTCTCGGGGTCGAGATTGCCCGTCGGTTCGTCGGCGATGACGATGGCCGGGTCGTTGACGATGGCGCGCGCGATGGCGACGCGCTGCTGCTCGCCGCCCGAGAGCTGGTTCGGGAAGCATTTGTACTTGTCTCTGAGGCCGACGACGTCGAGGACGGAGTTGACGCTCCGTTGCATGAGGCGGCGCGGCGCTTCGATGACCTGCATGGCGAACGCGACGTTCTCAAAGACCGTCTTGTCCGGCAGCAGGCGGTAGTCCTGGAAGATGACGCCGAGCTCGCGCCGCAGGTACGGCACTTCCTTGCGCGTCATCGTGACGACGTCGTGGCCGTTGACCGTGAGCTCGCCCGATGACGGCAGTTCCTCGCGGAACAGCATCTTGATGAACGTCGACTTGCCCGCGCCGCTCGCGCCGACAATGAAGACGAAATCGCCTTTCTCGATGTCGACGGTGACGCGGTCGAGCGCGACGGCGCCGTTGTCGTAGATTTTCGAGACGTTTTTGAAATGAATCAAAGAGGCTTCTCCTCTCTTCTGCGAAAACGCCTCCCCCGGCAGGGGAGGCGTAATTTTATTGGCCTTTATCTAACAACTCGACCGCGAGCTCCGCGCTGCGTTCCGCGAGTCCGCGCTGTTTCTTGAGCAGCGCCGCGTTGTGCTGGCGGATGGCCTTGCGGCGCTGCCATTTGTCTTCGACGGCAGCGAGGAGCACGTCGGCCGTCAGCGTTTCGAGGTCGCCGACGGGGTCTTCGCCGATGGAGTCGAGGAAGCGGTCGATCTTCGGGTCGTAGGAAATGCCGATCATCGGCACGCCCATGACGCCGGCGAAAATCAGCGCGTGCAAGCGGACGGCAATCATGAGATCCATGTTGCCGACGAGCGAGAGGAGCTCGCTCGTGCGGTATTCGCCCGGCAGCACCGTGACGCTCGCGCGCGCATCCTCGTCGATGCGCTCCGCGATGCTCTCGGCCGAGCGCACGTCCTCCGGATACTGCATCGGCAGGAACACGACGCGCGCGTCGTAGCGGCGGATGATCTCGTCCGCGACTTCGGCGAGCACATCCTTGTAATGCGTCCAGCCGCACCAGTCGCGCACGGAGATGCCGACGACGGGCTTCGCGCCTTCCGCGCCCGCCTTCGTCAGAATCATGCGCCCGCCTTCTTTGTCGACGGGATGAATGGCGAGCACGGCGTCCGCAGCCTGCTCGATGCGCGGCTTCGTCACGCCAAGGCGCGCGAGCTCCTCGAGCGAGCCGTGGTCGCGCACCGTGATGAGGCGCACGCGGTTCAGGATTTTTTTCGTCAGCCAACAGGCAAAGCTGCCCTCGATCGGGCCGATGCCCTGTGCGTACAGCATGACGGGCGTGTGCACGGCGAGCGCGAGGAAGATGATGCCGAGGTAGTAGTAGAGGCTCCGGCGGCTCGTGACGTTCTGCAGCAGGCTGCCGCCGCCCGAAATCAGGAGATCGGCATGGCCGAGGAGCTGCAGGATGGCCGAGATGTCGAGCCAGCCGACGGCATCGACGCCGTGGCGCTCCTTCGTATCCTGCGGATCCGCTGAGATGACCGTGATATGCAGTTTTGGGTCGAGGTCGGACAGGACTTCGAGCATCGCGGCGAGCATGGCTTCGTCGCCCGCGTTCTTCGAGCCGTAATATCCGGATACCACAAGGTTCCTCATAGGCCTTCCAACTTCTCCTTTGGCACGGGCGAAAAAATGGTCACGTCCCGCTGCCGTCGTTACTTATTTCTTTGCCGCTGCGGCTTTTGCCTTCGCGAGCACAAATTGCCAGAGTTCAATGAGCACCATGCAGACAGCGCCGATGCCGGCGCCGAGGACGATGCCGCCGATGCCGCGTAGAAACGACATGTAGATGGGCGTGCGCATGTGCGCGAACGTCTCGACCATGCTGCCCTGCCCGATCGTCGCGACGAGCACGAGCGCGAAGAGGAGCATTGTCGGCCACTTGCGCGCGAATGCCATGATGGCCAGCAGGAACGCCGGATGGCCGATCAAGAGTTCTTTCGTGCGCGGACGCGCATAGAACGCTTGTTCCAGCATCGCGCGGAAATGGAGCTCCGTCTGTGAGACCGGCATGCCGCTCGTGTGACCGCTGCGCGCGACAAAGACGATGGCGGCGAGGCCGACGAACGCGAGGCCGATCAGCGTCTTGATGCGCACGGGCATGTCGAGGATTTTCTTCAATTGCTCGACGACGCCATCCGTGTCATCCATGCGCCCGTCAAAGATGTCGAAGCGCTGGAGAAACGCGATGCCGACGAGCACCATCGGCAGCACGAACGTCAGCTTGATGCCGCGGAAAATCCGGAATTCCAAGAGATATTCCGTATCGGCGAGCGCACCCGAGAGGTACGCCGCGCCGATGTACGACAGCGTGCCCGTGACGAAGAGCGCGATGGCTGCCGTCACGATGAGCGGAATCAGATGTTTCGTCAGCTCGTCGCGCTTCGTGCGGATGTAATCAAGCAGGCCGATGACGGCGAGCGACGGGAACAGGTTTGCGCTCGCGAGCGCCGCGAGCACACGGATCTTCGAGCCGGCGCCCATGAAGACAGGTATCGCCGCAAGCAATCCAAAGATGGTGAACAGGATGATCTGCCATTTTGTCGACGCATTGAGGCGCGGGAGGATGAGCGAGAGATAGAGCACGCCTGCCGCCGCAACACCGAGCATGAGGATGCCGCGCACCCATTTCGACGGATAGAAGCTTGCGAATGTATCGGACGGGCCGACCGTGAAGCCGTGCTGGACGAGCGCGTCATGCGTGTCGCGGAAGTACTTCATGTTCGTTTCCATCAGCGTCATGTTCGGCGACGGCTTGTCATAGATGCGCAAGAGGTCGATGCGGATGTTTCGCTCCATGTCCGTGTTCGCCCATCGCTCGACGGCCGTGTCGATCTTGAGCTTCGGCTGCTCGTCCTTCGGGATGGAATAGAGACGTGCGACCCGGTCGTAGCCGAGGTTCTTCGCGATCTCTTCCATGCCGTCCTGCTTGTAGAACTGCAGCTGCGTCGTCGCCTCGATCAGGCCGAGCGTCAAGTCGCGGCTCTTCATCTCGTCAATCGTCGCCATCAGTGCGCCCGGCGCGCCGAGCGTCTGGTTGCCGGAGAAAACAATTTCCGAAATCTTAAAACCATCGAGCCGCGCGAACACGGCCTTGACGTCGTCATCCGTGCATTTCTCGTAATTGCTCGGACGCGCGAGGACGTAGAAGCCGGCGTCATTGACCTTTTTCATCTCGTCCGTCGGCATGCCGAGGTTCATCTTCAGGAGCGACTCGTAATGCGCCTTGACGGCGAGGACTTCCTGATTGCCCGCCTGGAGGACGGTCACGCGGTCTGTGCCGAGGCGGCGGATGAGGTCTTCTTTGACCTCTTTATACGTCTGCGCATCGTGGCCCGTGACATAAGCCTCCGTGCCGACGATCTTGCCCTGCTCAACGAGGTTGCGCCACGCAGGGTCGGTGAGCGTGCCGTCATGATAGCTCTCGAGCAGGCGCGCGCCGGCGATAGCCGTCGCTTTGCCGTTTTCGTTGAGTTTCTTGAACGTCGTCTCGTAGACGGCGAGCGACGTGATGCCGGCGTCTTTTGCTTGCGCGAGCACCTCGTCCTCCGGCAGGCCTTCGCGCTGCGCGAGCTCCTGGAGTCCCTCGTAGTCGATGGCCATGTCGACGCGCGTATTCGCCGTCTCGACGTGGTGGCGCTCGACATCGATCGCGAGCGCGGCGACGAGGCCGACGAGGATGACGGCGATCAAAAACTTGCTGTAATGGAACACTTTATCGGGCATGAAATTTGCCTCTGCTTTCTGCCAAAAAGGCATCAAACACGCTATTTATTCATAATACGGTGCGAGCACGTCCGGGTGCTGCGCCGCCTCGGGGTCGTACGTCGCCGTGATGACGCATTTGTGCTGCTGCATCGTCACGTCCGTCACGCGCAGGCCCAAAGGCATCTTGCCGCGCTTCACGAGCGGGATGTCGCCGAAGAAATTGCCGATGTTCGCCTTGCCGAACGGGGCATTCGTGATCTCGAGGCTCGTCATGTGGTACATGAGCTGCCCGTTGTCGTCGACGACTGTGCCGGTCATGCGCGCGTCGGCCATGCGGCCGAAAATCTTGACGTTCGCCGTGACGGTGATGCCGCCGGGATCCATCGTGATTTCCGTGTTTTCGAGCTTCTCGGCCTTGCGCGTGAGGAATTCCTTGAGATTTTCCTCCGTCACGACGCCCGTGAGCTTCAGCTCGCCGGCGCTCTTCGCTTGGAGGTCGTCGCCATTCATGAGCGCACCCATGTCGAGGCGCACGTCCGTGCCGTCGAGCGCGAGCTCGCTGACGAGCACGTCGCCGAGACGTCCCTGATGCGCGACAGCGTGGACGTGGTCGACTTGGCCGAGGCACAAAAGAAAGCGCGGTGTCGACGACAGCTGCACGTTCACGTCCTGCGAACCCGTTTTTTCCGTGATACGGTGCGCGAGCGTGCGCTCGGCGAGGCCAGGCACGACGACTTCCGCGAACGCGAGCACGACGGCGAGGACGATGAGGACGAGCGCGAGCGGCTTAGATTTCATGGTTGGCCTTCGCCGCGAGGAACGCGCGGATGAACGGGTCGAGGTCGCCGTCCATGACGGCCTGCACGTTGCCCGTCTCCTCGTTCGTGCGATGGTCTTTCACCATCGTATACGGCTGGAAGACGTACGAACGGATCTGGCTGCCCCACTCGATCTTCTGCTGGTCGCCTTCGAGCTTCGCGAGCTCTTTTTCCTTCTTTTCCTGTTCGAGCTCAAAGAGCTTGGCGCGCAGCATCTTGAGACACTGCTCGCGGTTCTGCAGCTGCGAGCGCTCGTTCTGGCACTGCACGACGATGCCCGTCGGTTCATGCGTCATGCGCACGGCGGACGACGTCTTGTTGATGTGCTGGCCGCCGGCGCCCGACGCGCGGTACGTGTCGACGCGGACGTCGGCCATGTTGATGTCGACTTCGACGGCATCGTCGATTTCCGGCATGATGTCGCACGCCGCGAACGACGTATGGCGGCGCGCATTCGCATCAAACGGCGAAATGCGAACGAGACGGTGGATGCCCTTCTCGGATTTCAGAAAGCCGTAGGCGTTGTGCCCCTTGATGAAGAGCGTCGCAGACTTCACGCCTGCTTCATCGCCCGGCAGGAGGTCGGCCGTCTCAACGGTGAAGCCGTGGCGCTCGGCCCAGCGGCCGTACATCCTGAGGAGCATCTGCGTCCAGTCCTGCGCCTCCGTGCCGCCCGCGCCCGCATGGAGCGTGAGAATGGCGTTGTTCGCGTCGTACGGACCAGAGAGCAGCACTTCGAGCTGGAGATTTTCGAGGCCTTCTGCGACGGCGTCAAGGTCGGCATTGATCTCGTCCTCGAGCGACGTATCCTCGTCTTCGACGGCCATTTCCCACAGCGTCTCGACGTCTTCGTATTTTTGCTTCAGGTTCTTGTATTTGTCGACGCTGATCTTCACGTCGTTGAGTTCCTGGTTGATCTTCTGCGCCTCTTCGGCGTCATCCCAGAACGTCGGCTCGCCCATCTTGTACTCGAGCTCGGCGATCTTTTCTTCCTTCGCCGGCACTTCGAGCGACAGCTCCATCTGGTCGAGCTTTTCCTTCAGTTCCCCGAGACGGGGCTTGATGTCTTCTAGCATTCTATTCCTTTCGGTTGATTAAGCGTTTTTGCCACAGCAGTTTTTATATTTCTTGCCGCTGCCGCACGGGCACGGATCGTTGCGGCCGACTTTCGTGCCGTCGGCCTTGACCGGCGCTTTCTTCTTCGCCTCGGCCGCGCTGACGTCATCGCCATGCGAGGCCTGGGCGCTCTTGAGGTGGTCGGACAGCTGGCTGCGCTGTTTCGCGATTTCCTGCTCGGCGCGGCGCTTCTGCGCCTCGGCCTGCATGGCCTCCTGCTGCTCCGGCGTGACGATGCTGACGTGGTACATGAGCGTCGCGATCTGATCCATGATCGCGCCTTCCATTTCCTCGAACATGTTCAGCGCTTCGATCTTGTACTCGGCGAGCGGGTTGCGCTGGCCGTACGCGCGCAGGTTGATGCCGTCGCGCAGCATGTCCATGTGGTCGAGGTGCTCCATCCACTTCGTGTCGACGACGCGGAGCATGACGACTTTTTCGAGCTCGCGCATGTTCTCTTCGCCGAACAGCAGCTCTCTCTGCTGATAGCCTTCGAGCGCCGTTTGTTCGAGCGCTTCCTTCAGGCCGTCGCGGCTCATGGCCGCGAGCTCTTCTTTTTTCAGCTTGCCCTGCGGCGCGTAGATTTTTTCCGCGTCCTCAATGAGGCCGTCGAGCGTCCATTCTTCCGGGTACAGCTTTTCGTTCGCGTACTGATCCATCTCCGTCTTGATGATGTGGTTGACCATCGAGAGGATGTTGTCCTTGAGGTTCTCGCCCGTCAGGATCTTGCGGCGCTCGCCGTACATGACTTCGCGCTGCTGGTTCATGACGTCATCGTATTCGAGGACGTGCTTGCGGATGTCGAAGTTACGCGCCTCGACCTTCTTCTGCGCGTGCTCGATGGAGTTCGTGATGAGCTTGTGCTCGATGGGCTCGTCTTCTTCCATGCCGAGCTTGTCCATGATCTTCGTCACGCGATCCGAGGCAAAAAGACGCAACAGATCGTCCTCGAGCGAGAGATAGAAGCGCGATGCGCCCGGGTCGCCCTGGCGGCCGGCGCGGCCGCGGAGCTGGTTGTCGATGCGGCGGGACTCGTGGCGTTCCGTGCCGACGATGAAGAGGCCGCCGAGCGCCTCGACGCCTTCGCCGAGCTTGATATCCGTGCCGCGGCCGGCCATGTTCGTCGCGATCGTGACCGCGCCCATCTGGCCGGCATCGGCGACAATCTGCGCTTCGCGTTCATGGTTCTTCGCATTCAGCACGTTGTGCTCGATGCCGAGGTGGTGGAGGATGGCGCTGAGCTCTTCCGACTGCGTGATGGACGTCGTGCCGATGAGCACAGGCTGCCCTTTCTCGTGGATTTCCTTCACGGCGTTGCCGACGGCCTTGTACTTCGCGCGTTTCGTCTTGTAGATGACGTCCGGATAGTCGACGCGCTGCACAGGCTTGTTCGTCGGGACGACGACGACGGGCAGGTTGTAAATCTTGAGGAACTCGTCCTCCTCTGTCTTCGCCGTGCCCGTCATGCCCGCGAGCTTGTCGTACATGCGGAAATAATTCTGGAACGTGATGGTCGCGAGCGTCTGGCTTTCGCGCTGGACTTTCACGCCCTCCTTCGCCTCGATGGCCTGATGCAGGCCGTCGCTGAAGCGGCGGCCGGGCATGACGCGGCCCGTGAATTCGTCGACGATGACGACTTCGCCGTCTTTCACGATGTAATCGCGGTCGCGCTTCATGAGCGCTTTCGCGCGGAGCGCGGCCGTGAAGCAATGCGAGTATTCGATGTTCTCCGGGGCATAGAGGTTCTGGATGCCGATGAGCTTTTCGATTTTCGGCACGGCGCTGTCGGCCGGCGAGATCGTCTTCTGCTTCTCGTCGACCTTGTAGTCCGCGCCCTCTTTCAGCGTCGCGACGGCGTGCGCCATTTTCACGTAGATATCCGTCGATTTCTGGCCGGGGCCGGAAATGATGAGCGGCGTGCGCGCCTCGTCGATGAGGATCGAGTCGACCTCGTCGACGATGGCGTAATGGAGCGGCCGCTGCACCATCTGGCGCTCCTCGATGACCATGTTGTCGCGCAGATAATCGAAGCCGAACTCGTTGTTCGTGCCGAACGTGACGTCGCAGCCGTACGCGAACTTGCGCTCAGGGAAGTCCATGTCGTGCACGACGAGGCCGACCGTGAGGCCGAGGAAGCGGTAGAGGCGTCCCATCCACTCCGAGTCGCGCTTCGCGAGGTAATCGTTGACCGTGACCATGTGCACGCCCTTGCCCTCGAGGGCATTGAGGTACACAGGCAGCGTCGCGACGAGCGTTTTGCCTTCGCCTGTGCGCATCTCGGCGATGCGGCCGTCATGCAGGCACATGCCGCCGATGAGCTGCACGTCGAAATGGCGCATACCGAGCACGCGGCGCGAGCCCTCGCGCACGACGGCGAACGCCTCCGGCAGGATGTCGTCGAGCGTCTCTCCATTCTTCAGCCGCTCGCGGAACTCGTTCGTCTTGCCCGTCAGCTTGTCGTCCGTCAGACCCTGCATCTCCGGCTCGAGCGCATTGATTTTTTCCACGACCTTCTGATAGGCCGCGATGTATTGGTCGTTGTTGTCACCCAGGAATCGTTTCAGAAAACCGAGCAAATGGATCCACTCCTCAAAGGAATTTATTCTATGGAAATTTTTATCTGCACGTTCGTTGTAAAATCCATCGACTAATTTTATCAAACACCTCCCTATAAGTCAACAAAAGCGGGAATCCCGCGCGGCGCGAAGAACGCAGCCGACGGGATTCCCGCTCAAAAAGAAGCGCTTCCTATTATTCAGTGTAGACATTTCGCGTCATCAAAGATAGACTTCGCAATCGTCCTCGACGGCCTTGCACGCGGCCCGGACGCGCGGCATGACTTCCTTCGGGTCGCTGCCGTCCTCGAACTCGACCTTCATCTTCAGCATCATGAAGTTCACGCTCGCGTCCTTGACTCCAGACGTCTGCTTCGCGGCCTCTTCCATCTTGCTCGCGCAGTTCGCGCAATCCACGTCGATCTTGTACGATTTCTTCATGTCGTCTTCCTCCTGTTTTTCTTCATGAGCCTCGGAAACTTCGTTGCCCTGCGGCACGATGAGCGTGCGCATGGCGTTGAGCACGGCGAGGATCATGACGCCGACATCGGCGAAGATCGCCGCCCACATGTTCGCGAGACCGAGCGCGCCGAGCACGAGCACGAGCACTTTCACGCCGATCGAACCGACAATATTCTGATGGACGATGCGCATCGTCCGCTTCGCGATGCGCATGGCCGTCGCGAGCTTTACCGGGTCGTCGTCCATGAGCACGATGTCCGCCGCCTCGATGGCCGCGTCCGAACCCATCGCGCCCATCGCAACGCCGACGTCGGCGCGCGCGAGCACGGGCGCATCGTTGATGCCGTCGCCGACGAAGGCGAGGCGATGCTTCGTGCCCTGCTGCGCTGCAAGCAGTTCCTCGACCTTCGCAACCTTGTCCTGCGGCAGGAGCTCGCTGTGATATGCATCGAGCGCAAGGCGGCGCGCGACGTCCGCCGCGACGACGCGGTCGTCGCCCGTCAGCATGACGGTCTTTCTCACGCCCTGCGCGTGGAGCGCGGCAATCGCGTCAGCGGAATGTTCCTTCACGACGTCCGCGATGACGATGTGACCGATGTACGTGCCGTCCATCGCGACGTGGATGATCGTGCCGGTCTTTTCGCACGGATGCCACTTCGCGCCAGCCGTTTCCATGAGCTTCGCGTTGCCGACGTAGACGTCATGGCCGTTGACCGTCGCCTGCACGCCCTGGCCGGCGATCTCCTTCACGTCTGCGACCGTGCAGCCGTCAGCCTCATCGCGGTATGCCGCCTTGAGCGACGCGGCAATCGGATGCGTCGAGTAGCGCTCGACGTGCGCGGCCATGTGCAGGAGCTCGCGCGGCGCGATGGTCTCCGGGTGGATGTCCGTGACCTCGAACGTGCCTTTCGTCAGCGTGCCGGTCTTGTCAAAGACAACCGTGTCGACCTGCGCGAGCGTCTCAAGATAATTCGAGCCCTTCACGAGCACGCCGGCGCGGCTCGCGCCGCCGATGCCCGCGAAAAACGACAGCGGGATGGAAATGACGAGCGCGCACGGGCAGCTGATGACGAGGAACGTCAGCGCGCGATAGAACCACATACCCCACGCGGGCTCGATGCCGAGCGCCGCCATGCGCACGAGTGGCGGCAGGATGGCGAGCGCAGCCGCCGCGCCGACGACGGCCGGCGTGTAGATGCGGGCGAAGCGCGTGATGAACGCCTCGGCGCGCGACTTGCGCGAGCCCGCGTCCTCGACGAGCTCGAGGATTTTCGATGCCGTCGACTCGCCGAACTCCTTCGTCGTGCGGACGTGCAGAAGACCGGAGAGATTGATGCACCCTGACAGCACTGTGTCGCCCGCTTTCGCATCGCGCGGCACGCTCTCGCCCGTCAGCGCGACGGTGTCGAGCGTCGACGTGCCATCCGTGATGACGCCATCGATCGGGATCTTCTCCCCCGGCTGCACCGTGATGACCGTGCCGACCGCAACCTCATCCGGATCAACGCGCACGAGCCGGCCGTCCTGCTCGACATTCGCGTAGTCGGGGCGGATGTCCATGAGGCTGGAGATGTCGCGCCGGCTCCTCCCGACCGCATACGACTGGAACCACTCTCCGACCTGATAGAACAGCATGACGGCGATGCCCTCGGTGTAGTCGCCGTCCTCGACAATCGCGAGCACGATCGCGCCGACCGTCGCCACCGTCATGAGCAGGCACTCGTCGAGTGGCTGGCGGTGCACGATGCCGCGCGCCGCCTTGTAGAGCACATCGTAGCCGACGATGACATACGGCACGAGGAACGCGATGAACCGTGCCGCGCCCGTGATGGGGAGCTGCGTCGCAAGGACGGTCAGCGCCGCCGCGATGAGGATGCGGATGAGATTTCGCTTTTGCTTGTCATTCATGACGAAGACGCCTGCCTCTCTTTCCTAACATATGAGCAGTTGTTCATCTATTGCTTTCAGTATAGCAAATTCCACACGTTTTGCAAGCGCTTTTGAAAAAAATTGACAAGCTTACACACGCGTGATATTCTCAAACATATTGATTAGGAGGAACCACGCATGGCAGAAGAAACGCAGAAGAAAATCATCCTTTCCGGCATCCAGCCGACGGGCGTGTTCACGCTCGGCAATTATCTCGGCGCGGTCAAGGGCTGGAAGGATCTGCAGGACGAATACCTTTGCTACTATTTCATCGCCGACCTGCACTCGATGACGATCCACATCGATCCGCAGAAGCGCCGTGCCCAGACGCGGCAGGCGTTCGCGCTCCTGCTCGCGTGCGGCATCGACCCCGACAAGAGCCTCGTCTTCGTGCAGAGCCACAACAAGGCGCATGCGGAGATGGGCTGGATCATGGATTGCTGCTCGCAGTTCGGCGAGCTGTCGCGCATGACGCAGTTCAAGGACAAGTCGCAGAAGCACCCGGACAACATCAACGCCGGCCTGTTCACGTACCCGGCGCTCATGGCGGGCGACATCCTGCTCTACCAGGCGGACTACGTCCCCGTCGGCGCCGACCAGACGCAGCACCTCGAGTTCACGCGCGACGTCGCGACGCGCTTCAACCACACGTATGGCGAAATCTTCAAGCTGCCCGAGGGCTACTACCCGAAAGCCGGCGCGCGCGTCATGAGCCTGCAGGACCCGACGAGCAAGATGAGCAAGTCCGACCCGAACCCAAAGGCGACGATCTCGATTCTCGACGACCCGAAGGTCATCATGAACAAATTCAAGAGCGCCGTGACGGACAGCGAGTCCGAAGTCGCGTTCCGCGAAGGTAAGCCCGGCGTGTGCAACCTCATGACGATCTACTCCGCCGTCACACACAAATCGATGGATGACATCACGGCCGAATTCGCCGGCAAAGGCTACGGCGACTTCAAGAAAGCCGTTGGTGAGGCCGTCGTCGAGGAGCTCCGCCCCGTGCGCGAGAACTTCGATCGCCTCATGAACGACCGCGCGTGCCTCGACGAACAGATGAAGAAAGGCGCGGAGCGCGCGACGTACATCGCGAACAAGACGCTGACGAAAGCGAAGAAGCGCGTCGGCCTGCTGCTCGAAAGCTGATCTTCCTGCTCCATTGAGAAAACTAATGTTTTCATAAAAACGAACGACCTCCTGCGTGGCATAATAGAACCGTATGGTTTGCCACGTCAGGAGGTCTTTTCATGTTCAGCAATTTCATCGTCGCCGTGAGCGCCGTCATCCCGATCTTCGTGCTCATCGGCGTCGGCCTCTTCGTGAAGCACGCGCGACTCATGACGCCGACGGAACTGAAGCACATGAACAGCATGGTGTTCAAGGTTTTTTTCTTCTGCATGATGTTCTCGAACATCTACCGCGCCGACTTCGAAGACGGCTTCGACCCGAGCCTCGTCGTGTTCGGCATGGCGTCCGTCACAGCGCTGTTCCTCGCCGCCGTCGCATTTTCCCTGTGGTTCGAGAAGGACAATCCGAAGCGCGGCACGATGGTGCAGGCGATTTTCCGCAGCAACTTCGTCATCCTCGGCATCCCGATCGTCGTGAACATCTTCGGCGAGGAAGCCGCCGTCATCCCGACGATGATGATTGCGGCCATCGTGCCGCTCTACAACATCTACGCCGTGCTCGAGCTCGAGTCGTTCCGCGGCGGGAAGTTCGAGCTCGTGCCGATCCTCGTGCGCGTGCTGAAAAATCCGATGATCGACGGCATCATTCTCGGTGCGCTCTGCCGCTTTTTGCCGTTTCCGATTCCCGATCCGATCCTGAAGCCGATCGCGCAGATCGGCACGTCGACGACGCCCGTCGCGCTGATCATCCTCGGCGCATCGTTCGAGAAAGGTGGCATCGCGGACAGTCGCCGCGACCTCTGGGCCTGCACGATCGCGCGCCTCATCGTCGCGCCGGCCATCATGCTCTCGCTCGGCGCAGCGCTCGGCTTCCGCGACGCGGAGTTCGTCACGCTCATCGCCATCTTCGCGACGCCGTGCGCCGTCGCGTCGTACGCCATGGCGCAGCAGATGGGCGGCGACGCGCCGCTCGCCGGCAACTGCGTCGTCTTCACGTCCGCGCTCTCTGCATTCACGATGTTCGGCTGGATCTTCGTGACGAAAACGATGGGATTATTCTGATGACTGCATCGAAAAAGGAGGACTGATTTCCGTGCCAGCTGCTTCTCTCTGCATCGCACCGAGCTATGTGTCCTCCTTCGTCTGCCCTGAAACGCACTGCCCGCTCGTCCCTGCGTCCTCCGGCGCCGCGCGCCCGCCGCGCTGCCCGGCGCTCCGCGACCTGCACATCGGTGGCATCTACGAGCGGTCGCTGCGCCTCGCCTGCCCTGCCACTTGCGCGCACGTGCTGTTCCAGACGGGCGCGTTCCATTTCCAAACGGCGACGCTGCCCGCGTCGCACCTCCACGCCGCGAACCGCGAGATTCCTTTGCTCGCAGAGCCGCTGCCCGAGATTTCGTACCTCCTCGACCTCCAGCGCACGTGCATGAAGCTCCTGACGATGCAGCGCTATCCGCTCGACGTACGGCTCATCCTGCTCGGCATCTACCTTGAGGACGCCGTCGATTTCATCGAGCAGGGTCAGGGCTATGAGCTCGGCAAGATCATCAAGAGTTACGATTCGCCGATGTTCGAAGCACGCTTCCATGAAGCGCTCCGGAATATTTCGTTCGAACCGCTCCAGCACCTCAATTTCCTCTGGGGCATCATCAAAGACATCGCAGCGGATCCGCACAGCCCGCTCACACGCGAGGACGTCAGCCGCGCCGCCCGCGCGTTCCACCTAGGCTCCACGCCCGACCTCCAGCACATCGCGCGCGCGTTCCCCGTCTGCCGCCGCAGCCTCGAAAGCTACGTGACGATCCCTTTCCCGCAGCTCCTCGAGCACTTCCTGCTGCACCAATGGTTCACGGAGCTCTACCCCTGCGCTGTGCGCGGCGGACTCATCCACAACTACTGGGTGTTCGTCATCGCCGCGAAGGTCTATGAGCTCCTGCTCACCGGTCTCGCCGCCATCGAGCGGCAAATCCTCACGGGCCATCAGATTGCGGGGCTCACGAGCCGCGCCGCCCGCCTGCCGCAGTCCCCCGCCTGCCTCGCCGCCATCGAAAAAGCCCTCGCCCCGCACGAAGAGGACAGCCTCTGGATGTTCAACACGCTGTTCCATGTGCAGGAGCATGCCTCCGGGACATCCGCGTGATTTTAGGCAGTTTCGCCCGTATCATGCAAGGCGAACGTCACAAGCCGGCTACATTAAAGTTTCGTACGAAATCAAGTTTGGTTGCAAAAAACACTTATCCCGCGTTCCTTTTATGTTATAATAAGAGTGGCCATCAAAAAGCCTCCATGCTTTTTGCCCCGATGGCCGCACAACGCGCCGTCTGCGGATCGACCCTTTCCTCCGCAGGCGGCGCGTCTTTTCCATATTGCAAATGCATTATGTAACATACAACAAAATATGCGGCATCATAGTTCAAAATTATGATGCCGCATATTTAATATCCGCCTTGTTTTTCCAGCAACGTTTGAATATGTTCCTCGAGTTCCGGAATATTTTTCATCGCCGTCTCCCAAATGACTTCGTAATTCATCGCGTGATAGTCATGCGCAAACAAGTTACGCATCCCTTTGATCGCTCTCCATGGCGTACCGCTCGTCAAGCTGTCGGATTGCACGAACGGGTCAGACAAATATTTTGCGAGTTCACCGGCTTGCATCATCGGCATCGAACACGCATTCCGAAAGACAGGATTTCGCATGAACTCGTCTTCACTTCGATGAAAGCTGTCGAGTGCCATCTGAACTTCTTCGCAATACTTTTGAATGTGTTCGAGAATCTGCCGGTCTTTCCGTTCAAGCTGCATAAACGAGCACCTCATCTCTCGCCAGCTCCCGCTGGAACTCCGGACTGTCCGGCAATTTCGTCACAATATCTACTTCCATCTGTAATGCATCGATGAGATCAAGGCGGAATGCGCTGAGCGTGAACAAATCGCGAACGTTGCCAAGCTCGACGAAAAAATCGATGTCACTTCTTTCGTGCGCTTCGCCGCGCGCGTACGAGCCGAACAACCGGACGGATTTCACGCCGTATTTTTTGCAGATTGGCGTAATCTGCTCGCGAATGTTTTCTATTGTGCGCATAGAGCTCCACTCCTTTTTTACAGTATACCATGAGCCGTCTCGCATCGACAACCGTTTCCTCTGTGTATACAACTTTACAAACACTTAACGTAACATTCGTGTTTTTTGTTCACATCCGTGCTATGATGAACGTAAGAAAACAAGATTTCGTGGAAATCCGCTGTTTTCTGCCGGACAAACAACAACATATGGAAGGATGGTCTCCATGAAGACGAATGCACGCAAGCAGAAGCTGCTGGATGCCGAGCATGAGCGGATCGGATGGATCGGGCTCGTGCGGCTCCGGGATGTGTATGATTTCGAGTGCTTCCTCATGCGGCGCGGTTGGAAGGCGTGCGTCGCCGACGGCACGTGCCTCCTGCGCGCTATGCGCGACGGCCGCGTCATCGAGGTGCATTGGGACCCGAACCGGCGGAAGACGTGCACGTCGCGGTACGGCATGGTCCTCTGGTATGACTTCCAGATTTTTGAAAAAGACAAGTGGTTTTGAGGAATCATAAAAATAGATGGCGCTGGCAGCCGAGGCTGCCAGCGCCATTTTGTTACTTCTGGAAATGTTCGAGCGCTTCCGTGAAGTCCTGCACGAACTCGACAGCGCCGAGGTACGTGCCGTCGTCATCGTAGACCGCATGGTAACGCACGCCGATGGGCTTTCCTGCGATGCGGCGAAAGATCGTCATATGGTCGCGTCGCTTTGCTTTGAAGTCGGCGAGCAAGTTCTTCACGACTGGCACGATCTGCGTCGGGTGGCAGTCGTAGACCGGGCGGCCGAGCGCGAGCTTCGGGCGGGCGAAGACCTTGCCTTCGTTCTCGAAATAGCGCAGGTGGTCGGCTGCGTCGATGAACGTGATGTCGACGCCGAGGAGTTTCATCATCGCGCGAAGCTCGCGCACGGCGAGCTCGCCCGTCGGCAGCTGGATCTTGCCGTTCTCGAACGTTTTCGCGGCTGCTGCATCGGCCTGCGCCTTGCGCCACACTTCTGCCGCCTCCCACGGTTCGTGCGGCGCGATGAACGCCGTGCCCATGTCGATGGCATCGTCGTAGACGGCGTACCATTCTTCGTCGCTGAAATAGCGGAGCGACAACGGGAACAGGATGGCGTCTTCCTTGCGCGTCATAGATTTGAGACCTGCGAGCAGCGTGCGGATGCGGCCGCGATAAATGATGGCGTTCCCCGCGTCCTCTTGCAGGCTGCGCGAAATCGTGCCGAGTTCTTTCTTCATCGCGTCGTCGTCGCGCCACATGACGTCCGAGGGGCCCGTCACTCCGTATTGATAGAGGAGCGGCATGACGAGCTCCTCTTTTTTCATGTAATGCGTGCGCACGGCGTTGAGCGCGAGGAAACGCTCGACGAAATCCGCCGGCGGTTCCGGCAGTTCGTTGTCGTGCGCGAGTGCGTCGATGCGCGCGTTCATGGCCGCGTTCTCCGCGCGCAGCACGGCCACGGGATGGCCGGGCGGCAGCGCCGCGATGTCGGGCGCGTCCATGGCCGCCGCACGGCGCATAGCGGCCGTCTGTTCCGGCGTGAGGTCGAGTTTCGGCGGCACGGCGCGTTTTTCGTCAGCCATGGAAACTCATCTCCTCTCCCTGTGCGCCGCCCTCGTCGCGCACGAGCGCGATCTCGTCGCAGTTCGGGAATTTCGGGCAGTCGATGCAATCTTTCCAGACCTTCGGCGGCAACGTCTCCTTCGTGACGGTGTGGAAGCCGAGCGTCTGGAAGAAGCCGGGCTTGTACGTCAGCGTGAAGAACATCGTCACGCCGAGCGCGCGGCCTTCCGAGAGCAAGCGCTTCACGATCTCCGCGCCGATGCCGCGCCGCGTGTGCGCGGGCGAGATGGCCATCGTGCGGACCTCCGCCATGCGGTCCCAGACGATGTGGAGGCCGCCGACGCCGACGACCGCGCCCGTCTCGTCCTCGGCGACGATCATGTCCCTGAGCGTCTCGTACAGCGTGTTGCGCGAACGCGCGAGCATGATGCCGTCGCTCGCGTAGTCGTTGACGAGGGCGAAGATTTGTTCAATATCGTTGAAAGTGGCTTTGCGATAAATCATTGCGGGCCTCCTTTCATTCTGCATGTCCGACGCTTGGACAGACTTCTTTGAGCGGGCATTCATCGCAAAGCGGCCGACGGGCTTTGCAGATGCGACGTCCGTGCCAGATGAGCCAGTGGTGGGCTTCGCTCCAGCGGTCTTTCGGGATGGCTTTTTGCAGGCCTTTCTCGACCTCGAGCGGCGTTTCTCCTGTCGCGAGTTTTAATCGATTCGAGACGCGGAAGACGTGAGTGTCGACGGCGATGGCGGGACGGTGGAACGCGATGGACGTGACGACGTTCGCCGTCTTGCGGCCGACGCCCGGGAGCTTCAAGAGCTCGTCATAGTCCTCCGGGACTTCGCCACCGTACTGCTCGCAGAGCGTCATGCATGTCGCCATGATGTTCTTCGCCTTGTTGCGGAACAGGCCACAGTCGCGGATCTCGTTCTCGAGCGTGGGGAGGCCCATGGCGACGATAGCCTCGGGCGTCGCGGCTTTCTGGAACAGGCGCGCCGTCGTGACGTTCACGCGCTTGTCCGTGCACTGCGCCGAGAGGATGACGGCGATGAGCAGTTCGAACGGATTGTGGAACTGGAGCGCGGGCTTCGCGCCAGCGTAGACCTCGCTGAGAATCCGCACTTGCTCGGCTTTGATGGCTTTCGTGACGCGCATATCAGTTCGTCAGGCTCCGCACGGGCGCGGGGATGCGGCCGCCGCGCGCGATGAACGCGGCTGAGCTGTACTGGTTCCGCACGGGGACGATCGGGCAGTAACCGAGGAGGCCGCCGAACTCCACCATGTCGCCGACCTTCTTGCCCGGCACGGGGATGACGCGCACGGCCGTCGTCTTGTTGTTGATCATGCCGATGGCCGCTTCGTCGGCGATGATGCCGGAGATCGTCGCGGCCGACGTGTCGCCCTCGATGGCGATCATGTCGAGGCCGACGGAGCAAACGCACGTCATGGCTTCGAGTTTTTCAATCGAGAGGCTGCCCTGCTGCACGGCGTGGATCATGCCCTCATCTTCGCTGACGGGGATGAACGCGCCCGAGAGGCCGCCGACGTGCGACGAGGCCATGAGGCCGCCTTTTTTCACAGCATCGTTCAGGAGCGCGAGCGCTGCCGTCGTGCCGGGCGCGCCGCACGCTTCGAGGCCCATTTCTTCCAAAATGCGCGCCACGCTGTCGCCGACGGCCGGCGTCGGGGCGAGCGAGAGGTCGATAATGCCGAACGGCACGCCGAGGCGCTTCGACGCCTCGCGCGCGACCATCTGTCCGACGCGCGTCACCTTGAACGCCGTCTTTTTGATCGTCTCCGCGACCTCGGTGAAGTCCGCGCCCTTGAGTTCCTCGAGCGCGTGCTTCACGACGCCCGGGCCGCTGACGCCGACGGAGACGACCTTGTCGCCCTCGCTGACGCCGTGGAACGCGCCGGCCATGAACGGGTTATCGCCCGGCGCGTTGCAGAACACGACGAGCTTCGCGCAGCCGAGCGCTTCCTGCTCGCGCGTGAGCTCTGCCGTGCGCTTGATGACCTCGCCCATCTCGCGCACGCAGTCCATGTTGATGCCGGCTTTCGTCGAGCCAAGGTTCACAGACGAGCAGACGATGTCCGTCGTCGCGAGCGCCTGCGGGATGGACTGGATCAGCGTGCGGTCGCCCTTCGTGTAGCCTTTTTCCACGAGCGCGGAAAAGCCGCCGATGAAGTTGACGCCGACTTCCTTGCCCGCGCGGTCGAGCGCCTCGGCGACGGGGACATACGTATCCGTCTCGCAGGCGTCGGCGGCGATGGCGATCGGCGTGACGGAAATGCGCTTGTGGATGATGGGGATGCCGAACTCCGTCTCGATGTCCTCGCCCGTCTTCACGAGGAATTCCGCCGATTTCGTGATCTTGTCGTAGATGTTCTGGCAGAACTTCGTGATGTTCGGATGAGCACAATCGCGGAGCGAGATGCCCATCGTGATCGTGCGCACGTCGAGCTTGTTCTCCGTGATCATCTGGTTCGTTTCAAAAATATCGTCAAACGTAATCATAGACGCGCCTCCTCAATTGCTCGCAAATTTACACATTGTGCGTGACATTGAAGATATCCATGTGCTGCGCCTTGATGTCGAGGCCGAGCTCCTCACCTTTCGCCTTCAGCACCTTCTGCAGCTCGCCGAGGCTCATCCGCGCGTTCTCCGGCATCTCCGCGATCATGACCATGTTGAAGAAGCCTTCCATGATGTTCTGGTTGATGTTCAAAATGTTCACATCGTTGTCCGCGAGGATGTTGCTGACGGTGGCGATGATGCCGACGCGGTCTTTGCCGACGATGGTGACGACGAGTTTCATAAAATCATCTCTCCTTGAAAAAACAGCGCCCCGCAAAAATCCGCGCAGCGCGATGGCTTGCAAAGTTACAACCATTATAACAAGGCGCGGCAGAAAATCCAAGGGCACACGCAGAATATTGACGCGATTTCTTTTCTGCGGTATCGTATACCTTGCTACGCCTCCCCCTCAGGGGGAGGTGGCCCTGCAGAGGTCGGAGAGGGTAGCGACGTAACTACACTCTCATTCCTAACGAAAGGACGTTGATTCCATGCGCTTTTCTCCCCGCGCCGCTGTCACGCTGCTTGCCGGCGGCCACCTCATGAATGATTTCTACTGCAATTTTTTGCCTGTGCTGCTCCCCATTATCATGCCGAAGCTCGACCTCTCGCTGACGCTCTCCGGCCTCCTCGTCATGGTCATGAGCGTCGCGAGCAACATGATGCAGCCCGTGTTCGGCTACCTCATGGATCGCCACAGGATGAGCTGGCTGCTCGTGCCCGTGCTGCCGTTCGGCGCATTTTGCATTTGCACGGTTGGTTACATCTCAACGAAAACGATGCTCTTCGTCATGATCGCGCTGACCGGCCTCTCCGTCTCGGCGTATCATCCGCTCGGCTCGTCGCTCGCCGCGAAAGTCGCGCGCGCAGGCAAAGCCGGCATCGCGATGTCGCTCTACGTCGCGGGCGGCAACATCGGCTTCGCGTTCGCGCCCGTCGTCATCGTCGCGTTCACGGAGCGCTTCCCGCTCGCATGGCTGCCCGTCCTCATCGTGCCAAGCCTCGTCATGATGGCGCTCTTCGCTGCGTCGGGGCTCGCGCATTTTTCGACCGTACAAAAAACGGCAGGCGACCGTCTGCCGTTACGCAAGATTCTTTCCAATGCCTCCGTCGTGCGATTGAACCTCGCGATGGGTCTGCGCTGCTGGACGCACGTCTCCGTCTCGACGTTCCTGCCGCTCATGCTCGTCAGCGCCGGCTACTCGAAACTGATCTCCGGCACGCTCTTGACGCTGTTCCTCGCGGGCTGCGCACTCGGCGGCATCACGGGCGGCGCTTTGGGCGACCGCTTTGGCCACAAGCGCATCATCCTTGGCGCGCTCGCGCTCAGCACGCTTCCGACGGCGTACTTCTTCACGCACGCGGGCACCGCGCCTGCATCGCTCGTCGCGCTCTTCCTCTCCGGCGCGTTCCTCATCGCCTCGCAGCCGAGTTCCATCGTCTGGGCGCAGCGCGCGATGCCCGGCAGCGCCGGCATGGCCTCCGGCATGATGATGGGACTCTCGTTCGGCCTCGGCAGCCTCGGTGCCGCGCTCACGGCCGCCATCGCCGACCACATCGGCCTCGAAACGGCGCTGCTCCTCACGACGATCCCGCTCGTGCTCTCCGTCTTCGTCGCGGCGGCAACGCCGTATCCGGAGCGGAAATAATCGGATCAAAAAAATCGGCCTCGTTCCAAAACTTTGTTGGAGCGAGGCCGATTTGCATTCACCGATGAAATTTCATTCCGCCGGCATCAGGAGGATCGCCACCGGCAGGTTCGAAGCGCCGGGCGGGGAGAACTCGAACGTCGGCGCGGTGCGGGCGTTGTACTGGCCGATGTCGGAGAGCTCCATGCTGTCCGTGAGCATGGCGAGGCCGGATTCGCGGGCTTTCGTGATGCTCGCGGTCTCCGTCATGTGATCGCTGCCCGCGCCGAAGAACGTCATGCCGTACGGCGTGAGGATGAGACGACTGAGGCCGACGGCCGTCTTGACGCGGAGCGCGCCGGCGTACGTGCCGCCGAACGGGCTGAGGTAACATTGCGTCTTTTCCATACCGGCGAGCGGGACCTGGACGTGATAGAGGATGCCGTAGTTGCCGTAGTTCAGCACGGCGCTGCCGTCCGTCGCGTCGACGCCCGTGCGATATTTGTCCGTCTCGTTGTCGGCGAGCAAGAAATATTGGATTTTGCCGTCTGCCGGATTATAGGTTGCCTTGGGGCGAATCGTGCGGTCGGCGTTCGCGAACGTGCCGCGCAGGCGAAGCTCGTCGGCGGGCAGGACGCGCGCGCGGCGCACGAAATCCGCAGGATCCGTTGTCGCCGGGCAGATGACGACGGACGTGCGGACGGGCTGCGACGAAAGGAAGTCATAGCAGCCGTAGACGAGGTCTTCGGGGCGCAGGATCGTCTTGTCCATGTCCGCGACGAGGACGCGGCGCTCGCCGGCTTTGAGGAAAAAGCGCTGCGTGCCTTGCGCGTCAAAATAGAGCGACTGCGTGCCCTTGCCGACGTCGAGGTAGTTCGGGCTAGGCTCGCACGCGCCGCCGCGCGTGATCGTGACGAGCGACGTGCCGCTGCCGACGTTTTCGAGGACGACGGCGACCTTCTTCGGCGCTTTCATGCGGTTGACGTGGTAGTAGAGTACGCGCGCTGCGCCGCGCACGGTGTCTTGGTACAGGATGCCGTCCTCTGTCGCGTACTCGGGGCTGTCAGAAAACAGCAGCGTCGCGCCGCTGTCCGTCGACGTCGTCTCCATGCGGTGCATGACGCGGGAGACGGGGCGTTGCGGCTTCGCCGGCGTGGCGTTCGCGTCGTCGTCCATGCCGTGGCGGCCGATGGGGCGCGTCGTGTTGCTGCCCCCGCGGTTCGCGTGCTCGGTGGGCGTGACGATGCGCGTCGTGTCCGTGCGGGCGCGGAGGGGCGTGGCGGCTGCGTCAAGGGCGTCCGTTGATTGTGCCAGCGTTGCATCTTGGGATGCATCCGCAGAAACAGGCGTTGTGCTGAAAAGCAAGGAGCAGGCTGCTGTTCCTGCAAATAGAGTGGAAAGATGAGATTTTATATTTTGAAAGAGATTCATTGAAAAAATCCTTTGTAGATAGAAGTTGCCTTCGACTGCACGTTAGTGTTGTTCACGTACCTTCGACACCCGCTCCGACCCCCTGCGGGGGCCACCTCTCCCGAAGGGAGAGGCTTCTGAGCGAGTTGCGTTCGGCAACAGACCGTGACAACTTTATTTTAGCAAATGCTGACGGATGCCTAGGGTTGTGAATACTTGGGCTTTTAAGAGGCGGAGCTTGAACTCCAAGAGGCCGAAGCGCGGATGCGGGATGTTGATGCGTTGGAGCTGGTAGGGATCGGTGTCAAACGTGTTGAGGCCGGCGTCGCCGGTGACGGCGGCGAGGTATTCGTTTTGCTCGAGGAGCGCGGGCATGCTTTCATCATACATCCCGTTCGGGTAGGAAAAGCTGAAGACCGTCGGCAGGCCGTTCCATTCGAGCAGGAGCTTCGAGAGATGGACTTCGTCCTGCTGCTCCTCCGGCGTGAACGATGTGAGCGGCTGGTGGTTCGCCGTGTGGCTGCCGATCTCGATGCCGCGCCGGCTCATGTCACGGAGCTCGTCCCACGTAAGATAGTCCGGCAGGCCGATGAGGTTCGTCGGCATGAAGAGGACGGCCGTCATGCCGCGCGCTTCGAGGAGCGGCAGCATGATGGTGTAGTTGTCCTCGTAGCCATCATCGAACGTCAGGATGATGGGCTTTTCGGGAAGCTGCTGCTTCCCTTTTTTTGCGCGCAGGAAATCCATGAGCGTGATCGTCGTGTATCCCTCGGATTTCAAGTAGTTGAGCTGCGCGGCGAAGTCTTCGGGCGGGACGTTGTACGGATGGCTGTCGGCGTCTTCGTGCGTGTCGACCATGTGGTATTCGAGGATGGGGACGCCCTTTGGCGGGTTCATCGCGACGTAGGCGCAGAAAAGCGCGGCCGCAAGAATACATACGGCGACCGCTAGTGCAAGATATTTGACAAGGGAAAAACGAGAAAAATGCAAATCGAATCGTTCCTTTGGTTTTTGTTCGTTGTCGCACCCGCGGAAGAAACGATGTGCGAATTGTATTGATGTACAGGGGACCCTTTCCACCGCTTCGCGGTCCCCCTTCCCCTGAGGGGAAGGCTGCCAAACGAGCGCCGCTCCAACTTCAATCTGCTTAGGATTGGGAATTGCGATATTGTTCGGCGAGCGCGTGGAGCTTGCGCAGGCGATGGTTGACGCCGGGCTTGCTGACACAGAGGAGGTCGGCGAGCTCGGACATCGTGAGGTCGGGGTGGGCGCGGCGCGCGGTGATCGTCTCGCGCAGCTGCTCGGGCAGGCTGTCGATGACGCCGGAGCGCTCGAGCACGAGGATGTCTGCAAGCTGGCGGCCGGCGGCGTCGACAGCTTTCTGCAGGTTCGCCGTCTCGCAGTTGACGATGCGGTTGACCTGCTCGCGGACTTCCTTGACGTTGCGCGCGACTTCGAAGCGCTCGACGGCCTCGTCCGCTTGCATCATGCCGAGGAAATCGACGACGGCATCGCCTTCTTTGAGGTAGACGACGTAGACGTCGCGGCGCTCGGCGATGCCGGCGGGAAACGACAGTCGCTTCATGAGCGTGTGCAGGAGGTGCGCGAACGCGTAGTTCGGCGCTACGAGCTCGAGATGGTAGTGCGCCTCGGGCCGGTTCACGCTGCCGCCGCCGAGGAACGCGCCGCGGAGGTACGCCGCGCGGCAGCAGTTTTTCCGCAGGATGGCGAGGTTCTTCGGCTCTTGGCCGAGGTTCAGGCTGCCGTCCTGCATGAGGCCGAGGTGCTCGAGGAGTCCGGCGACGCCCGGCGACGGCACGATGCGCACGAGGTAGTTGTTGCGCTTGTTCAGGCGGCGCGTGCGCCGCGCGGAAATCTCCGTGCGCACGCCGGCGCCTTCGAGTTTCAACAGGTTCAGGAGCTTGCGAGCGACGGCGGCGTTCTCCGTCGTGAAGTTCACGCCGAACGCATGGTGCGCGCCGAACGTGATCGTGCCGCCCATGCGCAGGAGCGCGGCCATCTCGGCCGTGCGGTCGCAGGCTTCTGTGTACATCAGTCTTGCAATTTCGTTTTTAACCTCTGTTGCAAAAGAGGGCATTGGTTGGAGTTCCTACTTTCCTTCGCAGATGACAATCGTTAAAATTGCTACGCCCTACCTCCGACACCCTCTCCGCCTCGCTACGCTCGGCACCTCTCCCCTGGGGGAGAGGCTTTCAGTTCGGGCGGAAGTCGTAGATCATTTTCATTACCGCACGGCAGAGCTTGTCAGGGTCGTGGCGGATGACGTCGGATTCGTTGATGATGTCGGCGCGCATGAGGCCGATGCCGAGGGCGTTGACGGCTTCTTCGTCGATTTCGACGGGGTATGCGCCCTTGTCCGCGTAGTAGCGCCGCATGTCGTCGCTGATCGGGTGCGAGTTCACGAGCATGAAGTCGATCGCGCCCTTGCCGGCGTGGTCGAGGATGGCTTTCGCATGCATCGAGGCCGTGTAGCCGTCCGTCTCCCCGGGCTGCGTCATGACATTGCAGATGTAGATTTTGAGCGCGTGGCTCTTGCGCACGGCCTCGGCAACACCATCGACGAGGAGGTTCGGCATGATGCTCGTGTAGAGGGAGCCCGGGCCGAGGATGATGGCGTCGGCGGTCTTCAAGGCATCGAGCGCTGCGCCGACAGGTTCGGCGTGCTCGGGATAGAGCTTGACGCGCTGGATGCGTTTGTGCACTTCCGGGATTTTCGATTCGCCTTTGACGAGCGTGCCGTCGTCCATGATGGCATCGAGCCGCACATGCGCCGTCGACGCCGGCAGCACGCGGCCCTTGACGGCGAGGACTTTCGACGATTCTTTCAGCGCCGTCTCGACGTCGCCCGTGACCTCCGTCATCGCCGCGATGAAGAGATTGCCGAAGCTGTGCCCCGCGAGCTCGCTCGATCCTTTGAAGCGGTATTGGAACAGTTTTTCCATCAAGGGCTCGGTGTCGGCGAGCGCGACGAGGCAGTTGCGGAGATCGCCCGGCGGGATGATGCCGAGCTCTTCTCTCAGGCGTCCCGACGAGCCGCCGTCATCCGCGACGGTCACGACCGCCGTGACGTTCGACGTGGCCGATTTGATGCCACGGAGCAGCACGGAGAGCCCGTGGCCGCCGCCGATGACCGTGACCGTCGGCCCTTTGCCGAGCTTGCGCTTTTCATAGATGATGTCGACGAGCCGCTCGTTCTTGTCCGGCAGCAGCACCGTGATGACGGAGCGGATGACGAAACGCGTCGCGACGAGCATGAGCGCCGCGCCGACGATGACGACGAGGATGCCGACGAGCGTCGTCGCCGTATAGTCGTAGCTGCCGCGCCAGAGGTAGACGGAGCGGAAGATGGCTTCCTCGATGGCGTCGAGATATTTGTAGTTGAAGACGAGGCCGAGGCCGAGGCTCACGAACATGACGCCGACGGCGAAGATGAACAGCCACCGTTTGAAGCGCATGCCCGGGTAGAGCCATTTCAACAGGTGCATCGTTTTAGCATTCCTCCCGTACGTGCTCCCAGACATCGTTCTTCATGAGATCGCGATGCTCGAGCTTGACCGGATAGCCTTTCTTGCCGAGGCGGTCGAAAATATGTTTCGCCACAAAGACGCTGCGGTGCATGCCACCCGTGCAACCGACGGCGATGACGAACTGGCTCTTGCCCTCTTTGACGTACTGCGGCACGAGGAAATCGATCATGTCGTCGAGCTTCGCGAGGAATTCCTGCGTGACGGGGAAATTCGCGATGTAGTCGGCGACGTCCTTCACGGCGCCGCTCTTGTGGCGCATGGACTCGATGTAGAACGGGTTCGGCAAAAAGCGCACGTCAAGCACCATGTCAGCGTCGAGCGGCATGCCGAACTTGAAGCCGAACGACAGCACGTTGATGTTCATCTGCTCGCCTTCGCCCGCGCCGAACAGGCGGTGGATCTTGTCGCGGAGCTCGACCTTCTTGAGCTCGGACGTGTCGATGATGTACGTCGCCTTCGCGCGGACGGGCGCGAGGCGGGCACGCTCTTTCGCGACGCCCTCCGTGATGCGTGAGGCCGGTGCCATCGGATGGCGGCGGCGCGTCTCCTTGTAGCGGCGGATGATCGCCGCGTCCGAGGCGTCCATGAACAGCATCTCGTAGTTCGTGTCGTCGTGGTCGAGGCCGTCGAGCACCTGCACGAACGTATCGAAAAACTCGCGGCTGCGCGTGTCGACGACGAGCACGACCTTGCCGACGTGCCCACCCGTGTGCGTCGAGAGCTCGACGAATTTCGGGATGAAGACGGGCGGCAGGTTGTCGACGACGAAATAGCCGAGATCTTCGAGGTAGCGGCAGGCCTGCGTCTTGCCGCCGCCCGACATGCCCGTGACGATGACGAGGCGCGGGGCCTCCTTCTCGTCTTTATGTGCAACATCTTGCGCTTGGATGTTTTTTTCTTCTGTCATATGGGACACCTCCCTAGGGTTTTAGGATTTATTATATCGAGAAAAATGAAAAATGCATGGTATGGATTTATCGCACCCGCGGAAGTTCAGACGTACGAATTGTTATACCGTACAGGGGACCCTCTCCACCGCTTCGCGGTCCCCCTCTCCCTGAGGGAGAGGCTGCCGGGGTGCTTACAGCACCAATTCTTCTACTGCCTTTGCAATGCCGTCTTCGTCATTGCTTTCCGCATGGTACGTCGCGAGTGCTTTTGCGCAGGGGAGGCCGTTTGCGGGGACGACGGCGGTGCCGGCGAACTTTAGCATCGGCAGGTCGTTGTCGCCGTCGCCGCAGGCCATGACATTCTCGGGCGCAAGGCCGTAATGATGCATGAGGAACGCGAGGCCGAGCGCTTTCGTCACGCCGTTCGGCGTGAGGTCAGCGCTCGTGCCCGTGTTCTGCTGCGCCTGGAACTGCCCGGGCAACGCGTCTTGCAGGGCCGCGACTTTTTCCGCCACATGGCCGTCGAGGTCGCGCACGACGCATTGGATGACATCGTCCGTGTCATCGAGGAAGCGGTCGCCGACTTCTTTCAATCGAAAGTCCTTGATCGTGCGGTACGCATAGAAATAGTCCTTGTCAAAGTGCTCGACGTAAACATCGCGGCCGATGTACCAGTTCGCATACCAGCCGTGTTCGTGACAGATCGAGAGGATGCCACGCACCGTTTCGGACGGCAGATGACGCACGAAGAGCGGCTCGTCATCATCCACGCCCTGCACGACGCCACCGTTGCAGCAGATGAGCGGCGCATGCATGCCGACCTGCTGCGCGAACTGCGCCGCACCCAGGAGCATGCGTCCCGTCGCAATCGTGACGTGGACGCCTTTTTGCATGGCGGCCTGCAGTGCCGCGACCGTGCGCGGCGTAATGAGCTTGTCGGAGTTCAGCAGCGTGCCGTCGAGGTCGAGCGCGATGAGCCGGATGTCCTTTTTACCGTTCATGCAGCACGAACCTTTCGATGGCCTCGGCGAAGCCGCCGTCCATGCAGTCGCCGACCGTGAACTCACACGCCGCCTTGACCTCGGGCAGCGCATTGCCCATAGCGACGCTGTGGCCGGCGGCCTGGAGCATCAGGATGTCGTTGTTCGCATCGCCGATGGCCATGACGTTCTCGATGGGAATGCGGAGCTTGGCCGCGAGCTTCTTGAGTGCCGATGCCTTCGAGACGCCGGGGTACACGACCTCGGCGTACTCGGGATTCGAGCGCACGGCCTTCGCGCGGCCGGCGAACGCCTCATTGAGGATGGCGATGCGCTCGTCCGTCTGTGCGCCGTCATCCGAGATGACGAGCACTTTCGCGACCTTTTCCGTATGCGCTTTCAGCCCGTCCCAGCCGACCGTATGCCCCGTCAGCACCTGCGCCTTTTCGTAGGCGATTGCCTTTTCCGTATGCTCGGCGAAATAGAGCTCGTCATCGGAATACGTCTGCACGTACCAGCCATGCGCGTGCGCGAAATCGACGAGGTCGCGCACGACATCCTCCGGCACGTAATTTTCATCGTAGATCTCGCCCGAGACGGACTTGATGAGCGCGCCGTTGTACGTGATGATCGGCACGTCGACGCCGATGGCCTGGGCGACCGGCAGCGCCGCGCGGTACATGCGCCCCGTCGCGATCGTCACCGTCACGCCAGCTTTGACAGCGCGCTGCACGGCATCGATATTCACCTGCGGCACGTCCCTGCCCGTCGGGAGCAGCGTCCCGTCGAGATCCGTCACGAAAAGCTGGATGTTCATGTCCTTCTCGCTCACTCTGCATCCTCCTGTTCTGCCGCGTCATCGTCCGCCGCAGCGTCCGCCGGCGCGTCGATGACATTGCCGTCCTCGTCCTCGCCTGCTTCGGCGCGCGCGACGGCGAGGATGTCAGCTTGGAACTGCACGCGGTCGCCCGCGATGCGCGCCGCGATATCTTCGGGTGAGCCGCCGTCCGCTGCTTCGTCCTCCGCTGCATCGTCCGCGTCCATCGCCGCCGCTTTCGCTTTCTTCTCATCGTCTGTCGCGTCGTCCTCGTCGCCCGGCTGGCGCACGACGAATGGCTTCATCTCCGTCGGCATCCATTCGCTCTCGATGCGTTTTTTCCCACGAAACACGCGGTGTCCCGTCGGAACGTATCCTTCCAGCATGTCACTCATAAAAAATCCCCTCTTCCCCGTTGTTTTCTATCCTAATCATAGCAACGGAAAAAAGGGGTGTCAAGAAATCGGAAAAAACTCACGGCGCGAACGTCACATGGATGCTCGTGCCCTGCTCGACGAGCGTGTTCGCGGGGATGCTCTGCAGTGTGGCCGTGCCGCTGCCTTCGCTTTCGAACTGCAGGCCGGCGGCCGTGGCCTTTTGCGCGGCGGCGCGGATGGAGAGGCCGCGGAAGTCCGGCACGACGATCATGCCGGTCGGGATCTCGCCTTCGTATTTTTTCGGCTCCGGGCGCGGCTTCTCGCGCTGCGTCTTTTCCATGTCGGCGAACGGATCCGTCGACGGCTCGACTTTCATGTGGCGCAGGAGCTGCGCGAAGATGCGCTGCGCGACCGGCGCAGCGATCTGGCCGCCGTAAAAGTTGCCCGTGCCTGGGTCGTCGATCATGACGAGCACGACGATCTGCGGGTCTTCGACGGGCGCGAAGCCGCAGAACGACGCGATGTAGCGCCCTTCCATGTAGCCGGCGCCGTCCGGACGGATTTTCTGCGCCGTGCCGGTCTTGCCGGCGATGCGGTAGCCCTTGACGGCGGCCTTCTTGCCGCCGCCCGAGGCGACGACCTGTTCGAGGAGGCCGACGAGCGTCTTGTCCGTCGCGGACTCGAGCGCGCGGCCGACTTCCTCGCGCTTGTTTTCCAGATACGTCGAGCCGTCGGCGTTCTTGATGGACTTCACGATGTGCGGCTTCAGCACGACGCCGTCGTTCGCGATGGCGGCCATGGCGCGCACGAGCTGGATCGGCGTGACGGCGATGGACTGGCCGATGGCCGTCGTCGCGATGTCGGACGCGCGCATGTCCTCGGGGTCGAACAGGATGCCGGCCTCTTCGCCCGGCAGGCCGATGTCCGTCACCTCGCCGAAGCCGAAGAGCTTCGCGTACTTCATGAGGTTTTCCGCGCCGAGGCGCAGGCCGACCTGCGCAAAGCCCGTGTTCAGCGACTGCTTGACGACGTCCGTGAACGTGACCGTGCCGAAGCTCGCGCCGTTCCAGTTCTGGATGCGGCGGCCCGAGACCATGACGTAGCCCGGGTCGACGAAGACCTGGTTCGGCGTGACGACTTTTTCCTGCAGCGCCGCGCCCGCGACGACGGACTTGAACGTCGAGCCCGGCTCGTAGATGAACGAGACGGCGCGGTTCTTCCACGTCTCCGGCGCGTAGTCGTAGAACCGGTTCGGGTTGTACGACGGCCGCGAGGCCATGGCGAGCACGTCGCCCGTCTTCGGGTCCATGACGATGCAGGTGACGGCCGCCGGATTGTTCTCGGCCATGGCGCGGTCGAGCTCCTGCTCGACGGTGAACTGCATCGTGCTGTCGATCGTGAGCTGGATCGTCTTGCACTGGTTGCCGCGATACGCGCCGCGCTGGAACACGGACTCGAGGATCGGCCGCGAGCTCTGGTCGGTGAAGAGCTCGCGCTCCGTGACCTCGCCCTTGATGAGGCTGTCGCACGCCTGCTCGATGCCGTCGAGGCCCTTGTCCTCCGTGCCGACGAAGCCGATGACATTCGCCGCGAGCACGTCGTTCGGATAAAAGCGCTTCGGCTCGTCGCGGAAGCCGATGCAGTCCGTGAGCTCCTGGTCGCTGACGAACGCGCGCGCGGCCTCGTACTCGTCCTGCGTGAGGAAATGTTTCAGCCAGACGAAGCCGCCGCCGTCGGCGATGGCCGTGCGGATGTCGTCGGGCTGGAGGCCGATGAGTGGCGCGAGGCCCGTCGCGATCTGCTCCTGGTCTTTGTCCGCCGTGTGGTTCGGGTCGATGAAGATGGATTTCGTCATCGTGCTGACAGCGAGCTCGCGGCCGTCGCGGTCGAGGATCGCGCCGCGCGGCGACTGCATCTTGTAGTCCGACTGCACCTGCGCCTGCAAGCGCTCCGTGAGGTCGCGCCCCTGCACGAGCTGCACGTAGGCGTAGCGCACGACGATGAGGCCGATGAGGGCGACCATGGCGATGAGGCCGTAGGAGATGCGCGTCTGGATCTCATGCTTTCCCTGCTGCGCGCCCATGCCTTTCGTTCCCTTTTGCAAAATGGAAACTCCCTTCCATATATCACGCAGGCAACAAAAAGAGCCTGCGGAACTGTCCACAGGCTCTCATTATAGCATAGAATGCCTTGTTTTTCTCTAACGTCCTATAAAAAGCGGGAACGCGTCACGCTTCTTCTTCGCGGAACTGGTCGACAATCGTCGCGCAGGCCGCGTCGCCAGTGATGTTGACGGCCGTGCGCAGCATATCAAAGATGCGGTCGACGCCGAAGAGGATCGGCAACGCATCGATTGGGATGCCGGCCGAGACGAGGACGGCGACGACGAGGAGCGTCGGGCCCGGCACGCCGGCCTGGCCGACGGCGCCGAGCGTGCTCGTGATGATGATGGCGATGTACTGCGGCATCGAGAGATCCATGCCGTACATCTGCGCGATGAACGTCGCGGCCATCGCGTAGTACGCCGCATTGCCGTTCATGTTGATTGTCGCGCCGAGCGGCAACGCGAACGACGTTGTCTCCGCCGAGACGCCGAGCTCCGTGCGCGCCGTCTGCATGTTGAGCGGCAGCGTCGCCATCGACGACGCCGTCGAGAACGCGAAGACCTGCACTTTCCACATCGCCTTGAAGAATTTCACATACGTCGTGCATTTCGAGAACAGCGCGACCGTGCCGCCGATCATGCCATACGTGACGACGGCGAGCACGATGATGTACAGCACGATGAGGTAGCCGATCTTCGCGAGCACCGTGTAGCCGAACGTGCCTGTCGCATCCGCCATGAGGCAGAAAACGCCGATCGGCGCGACATACATGATGGCCGTCATGACCTTGATGAAGAGTTCCGTGAGGTAGTTGAAGAACTTCAGCACGAATTCTTTCTTTTCGTCTTCGAGGAACGTCGCGGCGAAGCCCATGAACATCGCGAAGACGATGATCTGCAGGATGTTGCCGTCGACGAGCGCCTTGAACGGGTTCGCCGGCACGAAGCCTGTGACCGTCTCCCAGAAGCCCGGGATCTGCGTGCTTTCCTCCATGTGATCGACGTGGATGGCCGCGCTCTCGAGCGTCGCCATGTCGATGCCGGCGCCCGGCGTGAAGATCGTGCTCATCGCGAGGCCGAGCGCGACGGCGACGGCCGTCGTGACGCCGTAGTAGACGAACGTCAACAGGCCGATCTTGCCGGCGCTCTTCGACTTGCCGAGCGCAGCGGCGCCGCCGATCAGCGAGAACAGCACGAGCGGCACGACGACCATCTTGATGAGCTGCATGAACAGATTGCCGAGCGGCGCGAACATGTGCGCCGGCTTGCCCATGAGCAGGCCGACGACCGCGCCCGCGACCGTCGCGACGATGATCCAAAGGCCGAGCCTATCTAGGCTCATGCCGGATTTCTTCGTCTCTCCCATAATACTTCCTTTTCCCCTTTCATTGCCAACAATGAAAAACAACTGCGCCCGGGCAACAAAAATGCCGCGCCATGCACCGTACACAAAATACACGGAGCATGCGCGGCCTCATTGCCTGTGACAAATTCTGGAAAGAGTATAACACAAAGTGCACAGATTGTCTATATGCCCATCCAATCCCCCCTCACTCCTGCGCCGCATCTTTCGCATTCATTTTCCCATACCATCGTTGCATGAGTATTTCATATCCTTTGATGTGCTCCACGAGCATCATCGCCATGTTCTCATCATACGTGTGCGATGTCAGGTTGCGGTCATTCACCATGTCAAGTGCCTGTTCCGTTTCCTCGTCCGTCAGCAGCCCGACATTTCGCGACATGCGAATGACTTTTTTCGGCGATGCCGCATCGATGCCTTCTACGTCGCGCAGATAATCTTTCGCGCACTTCCAGAGGATTTCAAAGCAAAATTCGAAACGATGAATCAGCGCATCCCGCTCCAATTCCGTCAAATGTTCCATGATCACGACTTCATGCAACCGTGCGAGTGCGTCCTCCGCTTTCTTCCTCCGTTCCGTCATGCTTTCCATACGATCCCATCCTTTCGGATTTCTTTCAAAAGCGATTCCGATGCATTCTGCATATCGACAACGTCGACGCAATACGGGATTGTCGACTCCTCCAGCGCTTCCCGCAAAGCCTCAATTTTCTTCCAGTTCGATGCCCCATGATATTCTATGGCTACATCGACATCCGAACTACGCTGCTGCGTCCCCCGCGCCCACGAGCCGAAGAGATACACGCTCGCCGGCTCGCCGTCGAGCCCTTTGAGCACCAGCTTCTTGATCCGTTCAACGTACTTGTTCATAGTGCTCCCTCCGTTTTCTTCCAGTATACCATAACGCCGCACGCCAAAAAAGCGAAACGCGATTTACAAGGCATTCCTCCGCATGATAGAATGCGGAAAAAAGGAGGCCTCCCCTATGGAACTGAACTGTTATATCGTCGATGCGTTCACGCGCGAGCGCTTTCATGGCAATCCGGCCGCTGTCTGCGTGCTGGACAAATGGCTGCCGGACGATCTGATGCAATCGATTGCTATCGAAAACAATCTCTCGGAAACGGCGTTCGTCGTGCGCGACGGCGAGCGCTGGCACTTGCGCTGGTTCACGCCGGGCGGCGAGATCGATCTCTGCGGGCATGCGACGCTCGGCACGTCGTTCGTCTTGAAAACGTTCGTCGCGCCCGACGCGCACCGCTTCGTCTTCCGCACGATGAAAAACGAGCTCGTCGTGACAGAGGCAGACGGCCGCTATACGATGCAATTCCCTGCCTACGGTCTGAAGCCCGTCTCCGTCACGGACGCGATGACCGAGGCGACCGGTGCGCGGCCGCGGGAAGCGTACCTCGCGCGCGACCTCTTGCTTGTTTATGACGACGAACGCATCGTGCGCGAGATGACGCCCGACCAAGCAAAGCTCAAGGAGCTCGACGGCTTGCTCGTCCACGTCACCGCGCCGGGCAGCGCGTTCGATTGCGTCAGCCGCTCGTTCGCGCCGAAGCTCGCTGTCCCCGAAGATCCCGTCTGCGGCTCCGGTCATTGCCACATCGTGCCGTACTGGACGAAACGCCTCGGGAAAAATACCATCCACGCTTACCAAGCCTCCCGTCGTGGCGGCGAGCTCTGGTGTCGGCAGGATGGCGCGAGCGTCGAGCTCTCTGGCGACGCTGTACTATATTCCAAAGCGACGCTGCATCTCTGATTTTCACGACGGCACACAAACAAAGACGCCCGCAGGCAACGATGAATTTCAATGTTGCTTGCGGGCGCTTTTGTTGTCTTGCTGTTTATTTTTCTTCCTTCAGCGCATCATCGAGCGTATGCCACGCGAGCACGGCGCACTTGACTCTTGCCGGCATGTTGCTGACGTTTTTGAGCGCGAGGGCTTCGTCGAGTTCTTCAAGCTCGTCGTCGTCCGTGATCTCGCGCTTGATCATGCCGATGAACTTGCCGGCGAGTTCGCGCGCTTTCGCGACGTCCTTGCCGCGGATGAGGTCGATCATCATGTCCGTCGAGGCCTGGCTGATGGCGCAGCCGACGCCGGTGAACGCGGCGTCTTTGACGATGCCGTCTTCAATCTTGAGCTGCAGCGTGATCTCGTCGCCGCAGCTCGGGTTGTGTCCTTTCAGCGAACAGTTTGCGCCCGGGAGCGCGTGACGGTTCTCGGGATTGCGGCTGTGCTCGCTGACGAGTTCCGTGTAGACGTCTTCTAAGCCCATATTTTCACCTTCTTAGTCTTTATATCCGAGCGTGGGGCGGACGGTTTTCAGCGCTGCAATCCAGCGGTCGACGTCTTCTTTCGTGTTGTAGAGATAGAAGCTCGCGCGGCAGCTGGCGTTGAGGCCGAGATAGCGGTGCAAGGGCTGTGCGCAGTGGTGGCCGGCGCGGACAGCGACGCCCGTGCTGTCGAGGATCGTCGCGACGTCGTGCGGATGCACGTCCTGGACATTGAACGCGATGATGCCTGTCTTGTTGTCGCGCGTTGTGTCGCAACCGTACGTCTCGATGTACGGAAGCTCCCTGAGCTGCGGCAGCGCGTAGTCGACGAGTTCCTTCTCGATGGCCTCGATGCGGTCGAAGCCGATGTGCTGGAGGTACTGGATGGCCGCCGAGAGGCCGGCCGCGCCGCCGACGTTCTGCGTGCCGGCTTCGAATTTCGCGGGGAGCTCGGCGTACGTCGTCTCCTGTTCCTGCACGTACTCGATCATGTCGCCGCCCATGAGGAACGGCGGCATCGCGTCGAGGAGTTCGTACTTGCCATACAGCACGCCGATGCCCATCGGCGAGAGCATCTTGTGGCCGGAGAAGGCAAAGAAATCGGCGTCGATGTCCCGCACGTCGACGGCCTGGTGCGCGACGCTCTGCGAGCCGTCGACGACGACGACGGCGCCGACACTATGCGCTTTTTCCGCGACCTTCTTCACGTCGTTCTTGAGGCCGAGCACGTTCGAGACCTGCGTGACGGCGACGAGCTTCGTCTTTTCCGTGATCTTCGTTTCGATATCCTCGTCCGAGAGATTCCCGTCTTTTTCAAGATAAATGTACTTCAGCGTCGCGCCTTTTGTCTTTGCGACGTACTGCCACGGCACGAGATCGCTGTGATGCTCGGCGATCGTGAGCACGATCTCGTCGCCCGCGCCGATGTTCGTGAGGCCGTAGCTGTACGCGACGAGGTTCAGCGCCTCCGTCGCGTTCTTCGTGAAGATGATTTCCTCGGGGCGCGCGGCGTTGATGAAGCTCGCCGTGAGTTTGCGCGTGTTTTCGTAGATTTCCGTCGCCTCGACGGACAGCGCGTACGCGCCGCGATGCGGGTTCGCGTTGCAGCCGCCATAGTAGCCGCAGAGTGCGCGGATGACCTGTTCCGGTTTCTGCGTCGTCGCGCCATTGTCGAGGTAAGCGATGGGCTTGCCGTTCATTTCCGTGCGAAGGAGCGGGAAGTCCTTCAAAAATTCCTGTGCGTCAGCCATTTGCAAGCCTCCCTTTGAGATAGCTGTCGATTTCTTCACGGAGCTTCGCGTCCGGGATGCGATCGATGACGGGGCGCAGCGACGCCTCGACGACGAGGCTCTTCGCCTCTTCCAGGTCGAGGCCGCGGCTCATGAGGTAAAAGAGCTTCGCCTCGTCCATGCGGCCGACGGCGACGGCATGATGGCCGTCGACATCGTCTTCATGCGACAGCATGATCGGCACGCTGCGGTTGCGCACGCCTTCATCGAGCAGCATGACTTCTTCGTTCTCGCGGCCGACCGAGCCTTTCGCGCCCTCGAGGAAATCGAGTGTGCCACGGAAGTTCTTCGTGGACGTGCCCATGAGCGTACCGCGCACCTGCATATTCGCGTCCGTCTTCTTGCCCGCTTGGCGGATGATGTAGTTGAGGTCGAGCAGGCGCGCGCCGTCGCCGAAATAGAGCGACCAGACGTCGGCCGTCGACTCCTTGCCCGTGAGGTTCACGGTGAGCTCGCTCGCGATCGTGCTGCCGCCGAGCTCCGCGCCCGTGTACGAGAACGCGCCGCCGTCCGCGACGTCGACCGTCACGCGGCTCGTGTATGAACTATTTGGGGCGTCCGTCGGCACGAGCTGCGCGAGCACGAGGTGGAGCTTCGCGCCCGCGCCGACGTGCACGACCGTCTCGTGCTGGCCGCCATTCCGATGCTCGAGCACGAGCTCGTCGGACTGGCCGGCCTCGACCGTGATTTCCTGTTTCTTGATGTCATCGCCGATGTTCGCCGGCGTTTTGATTTCATTGACCCCGAGCCACCGCCATGTGCGCATGGGGATTTCGGAGTAGATTTCGTTCGTATCCATGGTATCCCCCCCTCAGCCCATCGTGCCTTCGAGCTCGATGTTGACGAGATTGTTCATCTCGACGGCGTACTCGAGCGGCAGCTCCTTCGCAATCGGCTCGACGAAGCCGCGCACGATCATGGCGCGCGCCTCGTCCTCATCGATGCCGCGGCACGTCAGGTAAAAGACGGCCTCGTCGCTGATGCGGCCGATCTTCGCCTCATGCCCGACGTCCGCGTCCGCGCCCTCGATGTCCATGACGGGGAGCGTGTCGCTGCGCGACTCGTTATCGAGCATCAGCGATTCGCAGTTCACGGAACACTTCGCGCGCCGCGCGTTTTTCGTGACCTTGACGGCGCTGCGGTACGTCGCCTTGCCGCCCGCTTTTGAGATCGTGCGCGTGTTGATGTTCGCCGACGTGTCCGGCGCCGTCAGGATGACGCTCGCGCCCGTGTCGAGGTCCTGCCCTTTCGACGCGAACGTGACGCCCGTGAACTCGCAGCGCGCGCGCTCGCCGTGCAGGATGCTGCACGGGTAGAGGCATGAGACGTGCGAGCCGAACGAGCCCGACACCCACTCGATGATGCCGTCTTTTTCGACGAGGGCGCGTTTCGTGTTGAGGTTCATCATGTTGCGCGACCAGTTTTCAATCGTGGAATAGCGCAGGCGCGCGCCTTCTTTGACGTAGAGCTCGACGCAGCCGGCGTGGAGATTCGTGACGTTGTACTTCGGCGCGGAACAGCCTTCGATGAAATGCAGGCTCGCGCCCGGCTCGACGATGATGAGCGTGTGCTCGAACTGGCCGGCGCCGGCCGCATTGAGGCGGAAATAGCTCTGGAGCGGCATTTTGACCTGCACGCCCGCCGGCACGTAGACGAACGAGCCGCCGGACCAGACCGCGCCGTGGAGCGCTGCGAACTTGTGGTCTTTCGGCGGCACGAGCTTCATGAAGTATTCCTTCACGATGTCCTCGTGCTCGCGGATGGCCGTCTCCATGTCCGTGTAGATGACGCCTTGCTTGACCATGTCTTCCTGGATGGAATGGTAGACGACCTCGGAGTCGTACTGCGCGCCGACGCCGCCGAGCGACGTCTGCTCAGCCTCGGGGATGCCGAGGCGGTCAAACGTGTCCTTGATATCCTCCGGCACGTCCTTCCAGTTGCCCGTCATCTTCGCGTCCGGCTGGACGTACGTGACGATCTTGTCCATGTCGAGGTCCGCGAGGCTCGGCCCCCAGGTCGGCAGGCCGATCTTGTTGTATGTTTCGAGCGACTTCAGGCGGAACTCCAGCATCCACTGTGGGTCGTGCTTGCGCGCCGAGATGTCGCGGATGATGTCTTCCGTCAGGCCGCTTTCCGACTTGTACGCGCTGTTGTCCGCGTCCTTGATGTCGTAGAGCGTGCGCTCGATGTCTTCGACAAATGTCTTTTTCTTTGCCATGCGCTCCGCCTCACTTCTCTGCTGCATCGAGGATGTGCGTGAAGCCCTTCGCATTGATCGTGTCGATGAGCTCCGCGCCGCCCTCTTCGACGATCTCCCCGTTCATGAGGACGTGGACGCGGTCGACGTGCAATTTTTCCAAAATGCGCGTGTTGTGCGTGATGATGAGGCAGCTGTTGTCCGCGTTGTGGAACTTCGCGACACCCTCGGAGACGATCTGCACGGCGTCAACGTCGAGGCCGGAGTCCGTCTCATCGAGCAGCGCGAGCTTCGGCTCGAGCATGAGGAGCTGCAAGATTTCGTTGCGCTTTTTCTCGCCGCCCGAGAAGCCGACGTTCATGTAACGGTCGGCATACTCCGGCGCGATCTTGAGCTCTTCCATCATGGCGCGGAGCTTCTTGCGGAACGGGATGATCTTCACGCGCTCGCCCGTGATGGCCTGCTTCGCCGTGCGGATCATGTTTTCGACGGAGATGCCGGGGATTTCCTCCGGCGTCTGGAACGAGAGGAACAGGCCCGCGCGTGCGCGCTCGAACGTCTTCATGCTCGTGAGGTCCTTGCCCTCGAACGTCATCGTGCCGCTCGTGACCGTGTACTTCGGATGGCCCATGATGACGTTCATGAGCGTCGACTTGCCGGAGCCGTTCGGCCCGAGGATGACGTGCACTTCGCCCTTGCCGACGGTCAGCGAGAGGCCTTTCAAAATTTCCTTGTCCTCGACCCCTGCGTGGAGGTCCTGGATTTCGAGAAGATGGTCTGCCATGCGATAAAACTCTCCTTTATGTGGTGGACACGCCGCCCGTTTTATGCGCTCGCGGCGAATCCTTATAAAAATGCTCGGGATTAACGATTCCATTGTAGGTGTTTCGCGCGGGCTTGTCAACAAACTTTTTCGCCGGCGCACTTGAACGAAAGCAGGGATTTTTCACGCAAAGCGCGAATACAGCACTTAGTTGAAAGAACTGATGAAGGAGGCGCTTGCCGCATGAAACGAATCCTGCGTATCCCGCGCCTGTTTTCTGCGCTCTGCTGCTTCCTCGCGGCCGTCTGCGCCTGGATCTCAGCCGCGCCGACCGCCGCGGCTGACGACGAAACCGTGCCGACGTACCGCGTCGGCTACATCGCCGTGCCCGGCTTTTTCACAAAGGACAAGGCCGGCACGTTCCGCGGCTCGGGCTACGAATATCTCGAGCATCTCGCGACGTATGCGGACTGCCGCTTCGAATATGTCGACCTCACGGGCGTGCGCACGTCGACGAGCCTCTTGGACGGCACGGTCGACCTGCTCGTCGGCAGCACGTCCTCGCTGCTGGATCCGCGCTTCCTCCGCAGCGAGCACAGCATCGGCCGCACGCCGCTCCAGATCTCGCTTGCCAAGGGCGTGGGAAGCGCCCCGCCGGAGCTGCTGCGTATCGGATATTATGTGAACGCCTATCCTCCGGCGTTCCTCCGGCGCGAGCTCGACCGCTTTTATCCCGAAGGCGGCTATACGCTCCTGCCGTACGATGATTTCCACACCATCGACGACGACCTCCTCGCCGGCCGTCTCGACGGCGTTGCGAATGACGGCCTCCATCCACAGCGCGGTGCGAAACCTGCCGGCAACTTGCGCATGGTCACGCACTACATCCTATACCGCCCGGACGAAGCGGCTCTGAAGGCGCGCCTCGACGATGCGGCGAACGACATGCTGACCGTCACGCCGTACCTCCAGTACATGCTCGCGCTGCGCCAGGAGCAGCGCGGCGCGCCGCTCTTCCTGACCTCGGAAGAAAAAGCGTGGCTCGCGGCGCATCCGCACATCCGCGCGTTCGCCTCGCCGAGCCAGGCGCCGTACGCCTACTTCGAATTCGGCGTGCACAAGGGCGTCGTGCAGGACATCATCGATCGCATCGAGCAAGACCTCGGCATCCAGTTCGACATCGTCGAGACGGCGAACAACGAAGAGCTCTTCACGCGCCTCGACCGCGGCGAAGCCGACGTCATGTGCGATTTTTTCTACGACTACAACTGGGCGCACCAGCACAACATGGTCATCACGAACCCGTACCTCACGGTGAACTACGTGCTCGTCCACCGGCGCGGCCGCTATGTGCCGGACGACCCGATCATCGCGGCGCCGCGCAGCCGCAACTTCACGCACCAGTACATCGAGCGCACGTATCCTGAGCGCAACATCCGCTACTACGACACGGACGAAGACTGTCTGCGCGCCGTCGAGAGCGGCTACGCTGACATCGCCGCCATCAAGAGCATCAGCGCGCAGGCGCTCATCTACAAGAACGGCCTGTTCCTCCTCGAGGCGGAAAACGCTGTCGTCTACACGCAGGGCACGTCCATTGCCGTAAGCTCCCGCGTCGACCCGATCTTCGTGCGCATCCTCAACAAGGAGATCGCGCACCTCGACCCGACGCTCATCCAGAGCGACATCAACCGCGAGACGCGCGCCATGACGGAGCACGCGCCCGTCACGGCGCTCATCTACCGCTCCCCCGTCGAGACGTTCGCCTTGTTCCTCGTCTTCTTCCTGCTCGTGCTCGCGGGCGTGCTGTTCTTCTTCCACGTACGCCGCTCGCACGTCGCAGAAATCTCGCGCCTCGCCTACCTCGATCCGGTCACGAAGCTCCGCAACGAGCGCTGGTTCGAAAAGGAGCTGCCCCTCGCCATCGCGCGCCATGCGAAAGAACGCGCCGCTGGCAAGCTCTACCTCGCCGCCATCTGCGTGCGCCAGCTCGACTACTACCGCGCGACGTACTCGCGCCCGCTCCTCGCGAAGACGTTCGTCGGCGAGATCTATCGCACGAGCGATGCGCTTCCGTGGTTTGACATCTTCGCCGTCGCCGGCGACCGCGCGCGCCTGTTCATGCTCTGGGCGCTGCCGCAGGGACTCACGCCGCAGCAGGCGGCCGAGAAGCTCGCGCACAGCGCGTCCGTCGTGCCGTTCGGCGACGTCATGACGCGCATCCGCTACCACGTCAGCGCCCTGCGCATCCCGAAGGCCGGCACGCTCGTCATCCCCGACCTCATGAACACCGTCTCGACGACGCTCGCGACGGCGCGCGCGCAGAACCAGCCGTTCGTGCTGTTCGACGACTCCATGCGCGACCAGCTCGCGTGGGCGAGCAAGATCGAGTCCATCGCGCCGCGCGCGCTCGCCGAACAAGAGTTCGAGGTCTTTTACCAGCCGAAATACGACCTCCAGACCGGCGCACTCGTCGGCGCCGAAGCGCTCGTGCGCTGGCAGAGCAAAGAGCTCGGCTTCTTGCCGCCTGGCCGCTTCATCGACGTCTTCGAGCGCAACGGCTTCGCCGTCCGCCTCGACTACTACATGCTCGGCCACGTCGCACGCTTCCTCGAGCGCCGCATCCGGCGAGGCCTCCCCGTCGTCCCCGTCTCCGTCAACCAGTCGGCGCTCCACATCTCCGAGGGCGGCTACCTGCAAAAGATGAAGGAGACCTCGGAAGCGTACGGCCTCCCCGACGGCCTCATCGACCTCGAGATCACCGAAACGGCGTTCGTCGACTTCAAGACGAAGGAAGCCCGCGAAAACTCGCGCCACATCATCGACGAGCTCAAGAGCTACGGCTACGCGACATCGATGGACGATTTCTGCACGGGTTACAGCTCCATCGCCATGCTGCAGAACCTCCCGATGGGCACGATGAAGATCGACCGCAGCATCCTCCTCGCCGCCGAACACGACGACCGCTCCGCCCGCATCCTTGAGAACGTCATCAAGCTCGGCAGCGACCTCGGCATGAAGATCCTCTGCGAAGGCATCGAAACGGAGGCGCAGGAACGCCTGCTCAAAGAGCTCGGCTGCACGTACGGCCAAGGCTACCTCTACGCGAAGCCGATGAACGAGAAGGACTTCGAATCGTTCATGGCGGACCATCTGCAATGACGCGCACAAAAAAACAACCGTTGCCTTCCTCGGAGGGCAACGGTTGTTTGCGATGCACGGATGTTTTCTGTTTTCAAAAGCCGCCGATGCGCGCCGCCAGACGCTCGATGCCTGCGAGCACGCGGCGCGGCGCGATCTGGCGCTGGCACTCCAAAAAATGTGGCGAGTCCTTGCCGTAGCGCGGGCAATGCGCCGTCAAGAACGATTTGCCCTGCTGCGTCTGCTGGAAGCAACCGTGGCAGACACGCGGATTCCAGACGCGCTCCGCCTCGGGGAACTCGTACCATGGCAGCGAAAAGCCCGCGATCATGACGACGGGACAGCCAGCCATGCGCGCAAGCCACGCGAGGCCGCTGCCGAGTCCGACGAAGAACGCCGCATGCGCAAGGAACTGTGCGCGCTCCTCGAGCGGCCGCGCCCCCGTGAAATCCTCTGCGCCTTCCGGGATGCGCACCGTGATGCCGCAACCCGACTGCTCGCGCTCGCGGTCGATGCAGAGCACGCGATAGCCCGCCGCGCGCAACACAGAGACCACCTCGTCCCAGCCGCCTGGCCACAGCCAGCTCTTCAGCACGCTCGAACCTTGCACGGCGATGCAGACGTATGGTTCCTCCATGGGACGTGGCAAGGCGCGCAACCGTGCGCCGATGGCAGCAGACGGTGGTGGCGCTGCGCCCTCGAGGCCAAGGCTGACGCGCGAGATGAGTTCCAGCGGGATGATGCGCCCGTCGACGGGCGACTGGTGTGGGTCGCCGTTGCCATTGCCGAGATAGTACGCCGCATACGCATCCTCAGGAACCGCCTGTGCAAGTGGCAACGCCGGATACAGTAGTCGCACGAGGGACTCATAGGTTTCCACGACGCGCAACGTCACACGCGCGTCGTGCACAGCCGCAAACTCCTCGATGTTCGGCAGCGCCGCGAGCATGTCGCCGAGATTCGCGCTCAGCAACGCGATGTACACGGATTGCCCCGTGACGTCACAGTCGTGCACGAAGACCGTTTCGCCTCCACGCGCGACTTCGACATGCCACGGGATGAGATACTTTTCATCCGAGACGAGCAGCGCGCCTGAGACATCGTCCTCGAACAGCACGACGCCCGTCTCGCCATCCGTCAGCCGCACATGGTAATCGCCCTCCGGCACCTCGAGGCGCAGCCCGCAGCGGAAATCGAGCCGCAGACCCTCCACGCCCGTCTCGCCCGCGACCGCCCCGGCGAACGCGCAAAGCGGTCGGAAGAACACCTCGTCATTGCTATCCATCGTCCGCCGTAATTCCTCGGGATACGTGCGGCACGCAAATGGCCGCACAGGATAAGAGAATGCCTCCATGCTGTGCCTCCAGTAGGTTTGTCTTCTTCACGCAAGATCCGTCTCCGCCGTCCGTTTCCACGAGGCGTTGCGCTGCCTTGCCAACCGTTTTATACCATTATTCGCCGTGCCCTTCGTATTTTCCTCCCCATCATCATCCGACAGCAAAAATCCCAAACGACGCCGCTTGTCAATCCAACTTCTCCTGTGTAAAATAAGAGGCAAGAAAGCGAGGAAATTCCATGGAACGCAAACGGAACACGAAACGGAAGCCGGCCGCGAAAACCTTCGAACGCACCTATGACAAGGCTGCCAAGAGCACGATTGCGACGCGGCAATTTCTCGCGATGATCCTCAAAGAGCGCGTGCCAGAATTCCATTCATTTGACCTCGACACCATCGAACGTGACTGCATCGAAGGAACGCCACGCGTTGGAGAAGTCCCGAAAGGAGTTGGACAACATGTGCAATCTCAGTACTGGACTCATAGAGCGCGCCGAAGCGCGTGGCGAAGCAAGAGGCGAAGCAAAAGGCGAAGCGAGAGGTATTGCGAAAGGCGAAGCAAAAGGCGAAGCGAGAGGTGTTGCGAAAGGCGAAGCGCAAACGTGGGTAACATCGGCACGGAACCTCATGAAAAATCTGAAACTGTCGGCCCAGCAAGCCGTCGACGCGATCTCCGTCCCTGCAAACCTCCGCGCGAAGGTACTCGAACAGTTGTGATCCGTTGCCTTGAATCTCCCGCGGGTGAGGCCTGCTTTGCCGATCTCATGGCCGCCCTGTTCAACGACGGGCGGGCCGAGGATGCGAAGCGCGCGGCTAGTGATGTCGCGTACCGGAACGCCCTTTTCCATGAATACCATATGGACGGCAGATCGTGAAACTGC
>NZ_JALFCU010000115.1 GCF_022771645.1 Selenomonas sp. | reverse complement strand
GTTCGCCGCACAACAAAAGCGCCTGCCTCCGCAGGTTTCCGGGAAAGGAAACCCGCGCCGAGGCAGGCGCTTTCTTCCTATGTCAAGCGGTATGCTATCGCTGCTGGGGCAGGTCTTTACTCATCCTTTGCGGGGAAATCCTGCAAAGCATCGAAGCCCTCCTGACCCGTGCGGATCTTGACGACATTCGTGACCGGCGTGACGAAGATCTTGCCGTCGCCGTAATGGCCCGTATGCAGGACTTTCTTCGCCGTGTCGATGACCGTCTGCGGCGGGATCGCGGAGACGACGACCTTCACCTGGATCTTCGGGATGAGCTTCGACGCGACCTGCGCGCCGCGGTACATCTCGCTGTGACCTTTCTGCAGGCCGTAGCCCGAGACCGGCGTGACCGTCATGCCCGTGATACCGATGCCCTCGAGCGCATTCTTAAGCGCCTCGAAGCGCTCGCGCGCCGTGACGATCGAGACGCAGGTGATGGGCTTGCCGCCCGGCGTCACCGTCTGCGTGACCGTCACAGGCTCCGGCGCCTCCGCGCTGTCGATCGGCGTCGGCGCCGACGTCGAGCCGGGCACCTCGGGCACCGGCATGAAGTCCGCATAGGCGGACGCGAGGCCGTGCTCCTCGAAGTCGAGGCCCGAGATCTCCTCCTTCGCCGAGACGCGCAGACCAATCGTGGCCTTGAGGATGCTGAAAACGATCGAGATGACGACAGCGACATAGATGGCGACGGCGACAACGCCGAGCACCTGCACGAGGAAGAAATGCGCCTCGCCCGTGTAGAGCAGGCCGTCCTTCACAGCGAAAAGACCTGTGAGGATTGTGCCGAGCGCACCGCAGACGCCGTGGACAGCGACCGCACCGACCGGATCATCGACCTTGAGCTTCTGATCGATGAACTCGACGGCAAAGACGACGACGATACCGGCGATGAGGCCGATGAAGAACGAGCCTGCGGGGCTCACGGCATCGCAGCCCGCGGTGATCGCGACGAGACCTGCGAGCGAGCCGTTGAGCGTCATCGAGACATCCGGATGGCCGTAGCGCAGCCACGTGAGCACCATGACCGTGACCGTCGCCGTCGCGGCCGCGAGGTTCGTCGTGACGAAAATCGACGCAGCCGAGACGAGCGTCTCATCGCCGGACATCGAGACCGTCGAGCAGCCGTTGAACCCGAACCATGCAAACCAGAGGATGAACACGCCGAGCGCCGCGAGCGTCAGGCTGTGGCCCGGGATGGCGTTGACGGAGCCGTCCTTGTTGTACTTGCCGATGCGCGCGCCGAGCATGTAGGCGCCGACGAACGCGCAGATGCCGCCGACCATGTGGACGGCCGTGGAACCGGCGAAATCATGGAAGCCCATCTCGCCGAGCCAGCCGCCGCCCCAGATCCAATGACCCGTGACCGGGTAGATGATCATGCTGATGAGGATGCTGTAAATGCAGTAAGCGGAGAACTTCGTGCGCTCTGCCATCGCGCCGGAGACAATCGTCGCCGATGTCGCGCAGAACACCGTCTGGAAAATCACATACGCCATCGTCGGATAGCCCGCGTCGTCCGCGACCTGCCAATTCTGGATGAAGAAATCCGGCGCGCCGATGATGCCGCTGATGTCATCGCCGAACATCAGTCCGAAGCCGATGACCCAGAATACCACCGTGCCGAGCGCGAAATCCATGACATTCTTCATGACGATATTACCGGCGTTCTTCGCCCGCGTGAGGCCCGTCTCGACCATCGCGAAACCAGGCTGCATGAAGAAGACGAGCGCCGCGCCGAGGAGCACCCAGATGGTATCTACTGCCACGAAGCGCCCGGCGTCAGCCGCCTCCGCAGCCAAGGCATGCGGCGCAGCCGTCGCGAGCCCGAGGCCCAGCGCCGCCGCACCGGCGATTTTGCTTCTGCGTGAAAACATAATGTCTCACCCTTTCTCATCATTCCACCGGCAGGCACAGGCGTGCCCGTCCCTTTCGTGAGGGCGGGCGCCGCGCTTCCTCGCACGTCCCGTCTCCTGACGAAAGAACAAAAAAAGCGCCGACTCCGCATATCGCGAAATCGACGCCCTTGTCGATGATTCCTTTGTAAAGGCTATCCTGCAGGTAAAACCTCTTGTCCATTATAGTAGTCTTGCCCGCGCGCTTTGTCAAGGAAAAGTTTCAGCAGCAAAACGCGTGCCAAACTGGCACAGCGCCAGCGCCGCAGCCTCAGCCGAGGCGGCTGAGGATCGTGCGGGCGACGTAGACGCCGCTCGCGCCCGCCTGCGACAGGCCGCGCGTGACACCCGCGCCGTCGCCGATGGCAAAGACATTCGGCAGCTTCGTCTCGAGCTGATTGCTCAGCACGACGCGCGAGCTGTAGAACTTCACCTCGACGCCGTAGAGCAGCGTATCGTCATTCGTCATGCCGGGCGCGACGTAGTTGAGCTGCTGGATCATCTCGATGATGTTGTCGAGATGGCGCTTCGGCAGGATGAGCGAGAGGTCGCCCGGCGTCGCCGCGAGCGTTGGCCGCGTGAAGCTTTTCGCCATGCGGTGCGCGTTCGTGCGCCGTCCTTTGATGAGATCGCCGTAGCGCTGCACGATGATGCCGCCGCCGAGCATATTCGAGAACGACGCGATGCGCTTGCCGTACTGATGCGGTTCCTTGAACGGCTCCGTGAAATGGTTCGAGACGAGCAGCGCGAAATTCGTATTGCGGCTCTGCAGCTTCGGATCGCTGTACGAATGGCCGTTGACCGTCACGATGCCGTCCGTATTCTCCATGACCACATGGCCGTGCGGATTCATGCAGAACGTCCGCACGAAATCGCCGTACTGCTTCGTGCGGTAGACGAGCTTCGCCTCGTAGACCTGCGAGGTGATATCGTTCCAGACCTCGTCCGGCACCTCGACGCGCACGCCGACATCGACGCGGTTGTTCTCCTGCCGGAGTCCGAGCCGGTCGCACTCGTTGCTGAACCACTCCGCGCCCGCGCGTCCCGGCGCGACGACGAGATACTCCGCCGCGATGCGCTCGCCGCTCTCGAGCTCGACGGCGTTTTCTCCCTTGCCGTCGGAACACAGATGCGCCACGGGACACTCGAAGCGGAACGTCACCTTTTCCTTCAGATATTCATACGTCGCCTCGAGCATCTTGAGGTTGTTCTCCGTGCCGAGATGACGCACGCTCGCCTCGAGCAGATGCAGATCGTGCTCGAGCGCCCGCTTGCCGAGCGATGAGCCCTTCGTCGTGAAGACCTTCACG
>NZ_JALFCU010000096.1 GCF_022771645.1 Selenomonas sp. | reverse complement strand
TTTCATCAAGCAGGGCCTCGACGACCTCTGCATTTCGCGCACGTCGTTCGACTGGGGCATCCCGGTGCCCATCGACCCGAAACACGTCATCTACGTCTGGTTCGACGCGTTGACGAACTACCTGACGCCGATCGGCTTCCTCGATGACCCCGAGAAATTCCAGAAGTATTGGCCGGCCGACCTGCATCTCGTCGGTAAGGAGATCGTGCGTTTCCACACGATCATCTGGCCGTGCATCCTCATGGCGCTCGACCTGCCACTGCCGAAAGAAGTCTACGGCCACGGCTGGCTCATCGTCGACGGCGACAAGATGTCGAAGTCGAAGGGCAACGTCGTCGATCCGAACCTCCTCATCGACGAGTTCGGCGCGGACGCCATCCGTTATTTCCTGCTACGCGAAATCAATCTCGGCCAGGACGGCAATTTCTCGCGCGACGCGCTCATCCAGCGCATTAACAGCGATCTCGCGAACGACCTCGGCAACCTCCTCCACCGCACGCTGAACATGACGCTGAAATTCCAGGACGGCGTGCTCGCGGCGTCGGCGGGCGAAAGCGACGTCGACCGGTCGCTGAAAGCCGACGCGATGGCAACGGTCAAAGCATTCGCTGACGGCATGGAGGCGATGAAGCTCTCCGATACGATCAAAACGGTTTGGGCGTTCATCGGCCGCGCGAACAAGTACATCGACGAGACGGCGCCGTGGGCGCTCGCGAAAGATCCGAACAGGAAACAGGATCTCGCGAATGTCATGTACAATCTCGCGGAGTCCCTGCGCATCATCGCTGTGCTCATTTCTCCATTCATGCCGCAGACGGCGGAGCGCATCTGGAACCAGCTCGGCCTCGCGGCAGCGGGCAAAGCATGGGCGGACGTGCAGCTTGAAGACGTCGAGACGTGGGGCGGCGTGCCGGCCGGCCTGCACGTCGGCCAGCCGGAGCAGCTCTTCCCGCGCATCGAGGTCGAAAAGGACGACGCGCCTCAAAATATCAAGGCGGCGAAGCCGAAGAAAGAAAAGCAGCAGAAAGCTGACAAGCAGAACGCGAAGAAAGAAGAACTGCCCACCGGCATCATCACGATTGATGACTTCGCGAAGGTACAGCTCTGCGTCGCCGAGGTGCTCGCGTGCGAGCCGGTCGAGACCGCGGACAAGCTGCTGAAGCTCACGCTCTCTGTCGGCGCGGACGCGCCGCAGCGCACGGTACTTTCGGGCATCGCGCAGTATTACCAGCCCGCGGAGCTTGTCGGCAAGCATCTCGTCCTCGTCAAGAATTTGAAGCCACGCAAGATGCGCGGCCAGCTCTCCGAGGGCATGATCCTCGCGGCGAGCGATGGCAAGGCGCTGAAGGTCGTTGAAGTCGACATGCCGGCAGGGACGGAAGTCCGCTGATGGGGTGGGGACAAACGATCGAGCTCGTCGACACGCACACGCATCTGAACGATGCGAAATTCGCGGATGACGTGGCGGATACCGTTGCCCGTGCGCGGGCGGCGGGCGTCACGCGCCTCATCAACATGGGCGACACGCTCGAGAGCTCGGCGCAGGCCATCGTGCTCGCGCACGCCTACGACGGCCTCTATGCCGGCATCGGCATCCACCCGGAGGAGGCGCGCCCGCTGACGGCGGCGGACGACGAGCAGCTCGCGGCTTGGGCACAGGACGAGCGCGTCGTCTGCATCGGCGAGATCGGGCTCGATTATTACTGGGTGAAGGACGAAGAGGCGCGCGAGCTCCAGCGCCGGATGTTCATCCACCAGCTCGACCTCGCGCGGCAGCTGCACTTGCCCGTCTGCATCCACGACCGCGACGCGCACGCCGACACGCTCGCCATCTTGAAAAAAGAGGGACAGGGCATTCCGGCCGTGCTGCATTGCTACTCCGGCAGCGTCGAGATGGCGCGCGAGTTCCTGAAACTCGGCTGCTACCTCGGCGTCGACGGTCCGCTGACGTTCAAGAACGCGGCGAAGACGGTGAAGGTCGTGCGCGAGATTCCGCTCGACCGCTTGCTCGTCGAGACAGACGCGCCGTACATGGCGCCCGTGCCGATGCGCGGGCGGCGCAACGAGCCTGCATTCGTGCGCTTCGTCGCGGAAAAAGTCGCGGAAGTGCGCGGTCTGACGCTCGCGGACATCGCACGCCAGACGACGGCGAACGCCTGCGCGGTTTACGGTTTGAACTGATTTTTTCAAAAGTGGGGAGACGCTTCCAAAACAAGCGTTTCCCCACTTTGCTTTTCCCATTTTTCAGATAAAATTCAGTCGCTGGTGGGAGAATGTGACCTAGTTCCATTGACAGGATATAGAAGCTCTGTTATAATGGCACACATCGTTGATAAACCACAGCAATCGCGATGCGGAAGGGGGAATTGAATGAGTACGTTCAAACTAGGAAAATCATCGTATCGCACAAAGCCAAGCAAAGCCAGAAACGTTGTCCTGTGCCTTTCGCTGGCGGCAAGCATGTCGCTGAGCACCGGTTTCACGCAGAACAACATCCAATCCGTCACCATCGCTGTTGATGGCAAGACCATCGAAACCAAGACGACGCATACCACGCCCGACATCATCCTCGCGCGCGCCGGCGTCAAAATGGATCCGCAGGATGAATACACGCTCCGCAAAATCGATAACCACACGGAAATCACGGTGCATCGCGCCGTCCCCGTCAACATCTCCTTGGACGGGCAGACGAAAACGATCATGACGAGCAAGCCGACGGTCGGCGATGTGCTCGTCGAACTCGGCTGCAATCTCGACGACGTCGAGGCCGAGCCGGGACTGGACACGAAAATTCACGAGAATCTCGATATCAAAGTCGTCGACCTCGCCAAGCAGCGCGCCGAAGAGGCTGCGCAGCAGGCCGAGGCCGAGCGGCAAGCACAAGTCGAAACATCGCGCGGCGCGCAGCGCTACTCCGCTGCCCTCACGATGGAAGCCACGGCCTACATCCCGTCGGATGGCGACGGCCATGGCATCACGGCGACCGGCATGGTCGCGCAGCACGGCGTCGTCGCTGTCGATCCGAACGTCATCCCGCTCGGCACGCGCGTCTACATCCCGGGCTACGGCGAGGCCATCGCGGCCGATACGGGCGGCGCCATCTACGGCGACCGCATCGACCTCTGCATGGACAGCTACGGCGAGGCTATGCAGTTCGGCCGCCGGTATGTCACGGTGTATGTGCTGAACTAAAAAAGAATCATGAACGGCAAGAGCGCCGCACGCAAAACGCGTGCGGCGCTCTCTTTTTGTCGGTGGGGAAGCGGTTACTCTACTTCGTCAAACGGGAAATTGACGTCGAAGTCTTCCTTGGCGGGATTGTATCCTGTCAAATCTGATTCCGCGCTGATGCCATGTGCTTCCATCCAGTCATAAAAATCGATGACAGACACATCATGGTATGTTTTTGCTTCTGTGACGAGCAGGCCGCGATGAGCGAACGACGAAAGAATCACCGTCTGGATTTCCGTGCCTGCTTTCTTTGCAATGAAATCTGCGGGTGTAATCACGGGATAGCCGTACTTGCTGCAGAGGCAATCGGGGGAAGGATCGAGGATTGCGCCAATGCGGTTTTTGTTTTCTTCCGTGAGCTCGTCGATGATGAAAGCTGTATGCAATCCGCCCATGCGGAGCGCGATGGGAGCGGGGGACTCTGCGACTAGCTGGTTCATCAGCGCGGAGACGCGGTTGACGCGATTCCGCAGATTCTCATAAATTTTCAAATAGTATTGAGAGAATTTTGTTTTTGTTATCTGGAGCGGATTATAGTTTTCGGTCTTTGCCCACTTTCGGAAGGTTGGCAACAAGCTTTCATCGCAAATATGCGAGTGGAACATGCTGATGACATGCGGGTCGTTAGGGTTGTTGACTCGGTAAGGAGGAAGTTCCGCAGAATCATTTCGGTGTTCAAGGTATTCGATGTCCGTGCCGAGCCGGGCGTAAAAATACTCCTTGGTAACAACGCCGCGATAGCCCAGGAAAAGTTGATTTATGCCTTGGTTGTTTCTTATCGTATTTGCGACCTCTTTCCCGCTATAGACGGGAAAATCCTGGAACTCTATATACTCATGGTCGATTTTGTCCATGGCATAATCTTTTTCGAGTGCCATCGCGAAGATGTCTTTGAAATCCAGCGTAGAATACATACGCTGGATGGCGAGGGAAGGAATTCCTTCCCCCACGATTCCCATGAAAATATGTGTGCGGTCCTTCAGATTGGGGAGATCTCCATGGTCGCTGAAAAAGATTTTCATAGCGCTTTTGGGAAGCAGCGATTCATAATATCCGATTTGCTGATCGAGATAGGCATAACCTGATAACATAAAGTATGCATAGTCTGGCAACGCCAACTTCGCACCGAAGTCCAGTTTCTTATCAGGAATTTTGGGATTAGCTCTAAACGCGGAACCATGCGTTTCTTGTACGCAATGCATCAGGATAAACCGTTTTCCCTCGCTGCGCAACGCCTCAGCCATGCTCTCCCATATCAGCATGGAAGACGGGCTCATGGCTTTCGTTGCAATGCCGGTCTTGTATCTGCCAGAGAACATATCGCCCAAATATTCTGAGATAACTTTGAATGTATAGCCTTTCTCTTCGAGCATGCGAAGCATTGGGCTGTTAGCGTGGTCGATGTGCTTGATCTTGTAGCCTTCGTCATCGATGTTCTTTTTCTGGCAGAAAATCGCTTTCGACGTTGGATGTGTGAACGGCGTAGCGGAAAACAAGTTCTCGAAATGAACGCCTTGCTCGAGGATTTTCTCCAGATGTGGAAAGGCCGGGAGGGCATAGTAACTTGTGCAATCAATCCAAAAAGCGAAAACCGTCTCCTTTGCCTTCGCCTCGAGTGCTTCCTTGATCTCATCGAGCAGGTGCTCGATGTCCTGCCATGCTGCGTCGTATTCTCGAAAACCTGCAGCTTGGAGACTGTGGAGGCTCTCTTCTGCGAGCAAGAAATCGCGGGAGATGATGGCGAGGAAGAAGAGTTTGCGGAGTTCGATGATTTTTATAGCAGCATCACCAGTTGCGAGTGTGCGGTTGCGCACGTTTACCGTTTCCATCGTGACGGCTGCCGCATGTTCACCGCCCGTGCCACCCAAGCAGTTGCCGAACTTGTCGTAGAGGAAGTCACGATACGGAGCGTCGAGGAAAACGCCCTGCTGCTCAAACAGTTGATACAGGCTGATAAAAGCAACATCATGCGCGCGGAGCCAAGCCTCCACCCAGATCAGGCCGTCGATGGAAATCGCATAGACTTTGTCGTAGGATTTTCCGAGCAGGCCGCCGAGCGATTCATCCAGCAGATAGCGCGTGAGATAAGCTTTGTTTCCAATCTTTCGCTTGCAGACGTAAAAGTCGACGTTCTTGTCCTCCGTCATGCTCATCTCAAAAAAATGCTGGTCGTCCTTATCCGTCACAACGCAGGCAATCCGTTCGTCCGGCGACCAGCCGGCGATGATCTGGCGCACGATGGCTTGCGCTTTTTGGCAGGGGCGGTAGTTGGGATAGCACGCGTCCAGTCCATAGCGGAAAATGATGTCGTCCAGCTTTTGGTTGATGTCCATGGGAAATCAAAAAACCTCCTTTGATTCACGCCTCGCAGATTCTGCGGGGATGACAATCCTATGGATACCTTTTCGCCATGTTCCCCGCAGATTCCTGCCGATGCGGCGAATTTTCAGTTTTTCCGGAACTTCAGCGTCTGGTGGTCGGCCTTCGCCTTTTGGATGAGGCCTTTCAGGCGTTCGATGTTCTTCTTGTGGCGCGTGATGGCGAAGCCGATGCGCGTGTGCTCTTCCTCCGTGAAGTCGTCGCTCGCGTACGCGGCCTCGATGCGGTGGAGGCGCGCCGTGACGTCGTCGAGCTCGTCCGTCAGGAGCTTTTCCTCCTGCAGCGCGCAGCCATAGACGGCGCGGAGCTGGTCTTTGACGTAGTCGGCGTAGCCCGGCTCGCCCGACGCGGCTTCGAGGCGTTTTGCTATCATGTAGACGATGTCGTACGGGCTCTCGGCGCTGTGGATCATGTTGAGGATCTCCATCTTCATCTGCTGCTCTTTGCCGTGCGGCTGCGTGATGATGGGATCGAGTTCCTTTTCGTTTGCATTTGTCTCTGTCATGCGGATGCATCCTTTCCACTTTGTGCCTTTATTCTATTACAAATCGAGATGTTTGTCATGGGTGAAAATTTTGTGCAAAAAGTCTTTGCCACGCGGACATGAACGTGCTATACTATGGAAAGCTTACCACACCATGGGGAAAAATATTTTGAAAGAGGCCATGTTTTTATGAATCAGTTGAAGAAAACAGAGCTCCTCGCACTTGGGCTCATGATGTTTTCCATCTTCTTCGGCGCGGGCAATCTGATCTTCCCACCGGCGCTCGGCCAGGCCGCAGGCGACCACCTCGGCATGGCGATGCTCGGCTTCCTCGCGACGGGCGTCGGCCTGCCGCTCTTGGGCGTCGTCGCCATCGCGCTCGCGGGCGGCCGCTACATCGAGCTCATCCACACGCGCATGTATCCGTGGTTCGCGACGGCGCTCTTGGTGATCCTCTACCTCGTCATCGGCCCGCTGTTCGCGATGCCGCGCACGGGCGCGGTGTCGTTCGAGATCGGCATCCGTCCGTTCCTCGATGCAGGCAGCATCACGGCAGGCCAGGCCGTCTATACGGCGCTGTTCTTCGGCGCGGCGTACTACCTCGCACTGAACCCGAGCAAGCTCATGGACCGCATCGGCAAGCTCCTGACGCCGATCCTGCTCGTGTTCCTCGTCGTGCTCATCGCGCGCACGCTCATCGCGCCGCTCGGCGGCATCCTCGATGCGACGGGCGCCTATGTCGCTGCGCCGTTCGCGCAGGGCTTCCAGGACGGCTACCAGACGATGGACCTCCTCGCGACGATCGCCATCGGCACAATCGTCGTCAATGCGGCGCGCATGCGCGGCGTCGAGGGAAAGCGCGCGCTCGGCGAAGTCACGCTGCTCTCCGGCCTGATCTCCGTCGTGCTCATGAGCGCCATTTATCTCTCGCTCGCGTACCTCGGCGCGACGAGCGCCGCCGTGCTCGGCCATTCGGAAAACGGCGGCCAGCTGCTCGCGGCGGCCGTCGGCCTGCTGTTCGGCCCGTGGGGCAACCTGCTGCTCGCCGTCATCATCGCGCTCGCGTGCCTGACGACGTGCTGCGGCATCACGAGCGGCGCGGCGTGGTTCTTCAACAAACTGTTCAAGAACAAGATTTCGTATGAGCGCCTGCTGCTCGGCTTCCTCATTTTCTCCTTCGCTGTCTCGAACGTCGGCCTCACGCAGATCATCGCGCTCGCCGTGCCGTTCCTGCTGCTCATCTATCCGCTCGTCATCGTCTTCGTCGTGCTGTCGCTGTTCGATGGCGTCATCGGCAGCCGCCCGGGCATCTATCGCGGCGCGCTGTTTGCGACGCTGTTCTTCAGCGCCATCGACGCGCTGTCGGCGGCCGGCCTCGGCCTGCCGGCCGTCACGGGGCTGCTCTCCGAGTACGTGCCGTTCTACGGCATCCAGATGGGCTGGCTCGTGCCGGCGCTCGTCGGCGCCGTCATCGGCGGCATCTTCAGCGGGGCGGAAACGGCGCCTGCCGTCGAAGCGGAGAAAGGCTGATCGCTCTCGCAGCCTGTCAGACCTGCCCGCTCGTCAGCGCAAGCACGACGATGCGGCGTGCGCCTGCTTTTTTGAGCGCCCGCGCGCATTCGGCGCATGTCACGCCCGTCGTGTAGATGTCGTCGAGCAGCAGGATGTCGCGGCCTTGCACGTCGCTCCGTTTTTCGTCCGGCACGGCGAACGCGCCGCGCATGTTCTCCTTGCGCTCGTCTTTCGATAGGCCGTATTGCGGCCGCGTCGCGCGCGTGCGCACGAGCAGGCGTTCCATCGGAATGCCATGCATCGCAAGAAAATGTTCGAACAGCAGCTCGGTCTGGTTGAAGCCGCGCTGCTGTTCTTTTTTGTGAAAGAGCGGCACGGGTACGGCGACGAGATTTTTTTGTGAACGTTGCGCATCGTTCGAAGCAGGGAATAGCAAACAGCGCTCGAAAAACATCGGCCCTGCCGCGCGCAAGAACGTCTCGACGTACGCGAGCGCGTCGCGCCGCCGCTGGTATTTCAGCCGCCGCACGAGATCTCGCAGCGCGCCCGTGTAGATGGCGAGCGCCCACGCCTCCGCGAGCACGTCGCGCTCGTCCGTCGTCATGCGCAGCCGCCGCACGGCGCACGCGCGTGCGAGGCAGTCCGCGCACCACGCGCCGCGCCGCTCGCGGTAGCGTCCGCACGCCGGACAGCGTGGCGGGTAGAGGAACATCATCAGCGCTTCCCACGCGCTCTGCAGCCCCATGCGATCATCTCCTTTGCCTCATTATACAACAACGCGAAGAAAAATCCTGTATTCAATAAAAAAACAGTTGCGCAAACGCGTCGCAGGTGTTATACTGTAAACACAAGGAGAGAAGAGCAAACCACCAGATGCTCGGAGTCCTGGAGGGCGATGAATCTGGAAGGTGCCTGCCGAAACAGGCTCTCTTCAAATTCATCGGAAAGGATGTGGATTGTTCTGCAGAAACACTTCACCATTCTTTCGCGTCCCTTTGAGATCTAGATGCACCGGTGAAGAAAACAACAAGCCAGCGAGGCGCAGTGAGATGATACGATGATGGCTCAGGGCTGTCGCCGGTCGTACTCGAAGCTATCTGGCAGGTTACGAAAGACGCATCGAGCTCAAAGTAACGAAGAATGACCAGCCGTGTCCACCGTCTATGGTTTCTAGAGCCAATGGTTTTCCGTTTCGTTGCTGCTCGAGAGGCGACGGGACAGACAAGAGAATACGAGGTATCCGACTATATGTTGATAGTCACGACGTAACGCCCCTGCAGATTCCTGCGGGGGCGTTGCTGTGCGTAGAGAAGGGACCTCAAGATTTTTGTGCCTTTTGGAATTGTCTCATAAGATTGCGATCGTGGCATATTCAGAAGGCTCTCCCCTAGGGGAGAGCTGGCGCGCGTAGCGCGACTGAGAGGGTGGCGAAGGTAGGACGGGACTATTTACGCGATTGTAATGGCGGAGGAAGACATATGAGATCGTCCGTCCTTCGCCGATGCAGTCGTGCGAATCGTTGCATCCTACCTCCGACACCCTTTCCGCCTCGCATGCGCTCGGCACCTTCCCCGGAGGGGAAGGCTTTCTTGGGATGAAGCCCGAGTACTCTTTTTTGAACGTTTTGCTATTGAAAAGAACTTGTAACCCTGTATACAATCGGATATAATAGAAGAAATGTGTTTGCAAAAAACGAAATCCAGATAGATTCAGAGGGGGACTCAATTTGTTGATGAATGGCGCGCAGGCGGTTTTGGAGAGCCTGAAGAAGGAGGGCGTCGACGTCGTGTTCGGGTATCCAGGCGGCGCGGTGCTCACGCTGTACGATGCCGTGTACCAGATGAACTTCCCGCACGTCCTGACGCGGCATGAGCAGGGCGCCGTGCACGCGGCGGACGGCTATGCGCGTGCGACGGGCAAGGTCGGCGTCGTGTTCGCGACGTCGGGCCCGGGCGCGGGCAACCTCATCACGGGCATCGCGACGGCGAACATCGATTCCATCCCGCTCGTCTGCATCACGGGCCAGGTCGCGAACCCCTATATTGGAAAGGACTCGTTCCAAGAGGCCGACATCGTCGGCATCACGACGCCGATCACGAAGCACAATTACCTCGTGAAGGACGTCCACGACCTGCCGCGTGTGCTGAAAGAAGCGTTCTTCATCGCGCGCACGGGCCGTCCCGGCCCCGTCGTCATCGACGTCGCAAAAGACGTGTTCGATACGAAATTCGACTACAAATACCCCGAGGATGTCGCGCTGAAAGGCTACATGGGCGATTACCCGACGGACGAGCAGCGCATCGACGAGGTCGTGAAGCTCCTCGACGCCGCTGAGCAGCCGCTGATCTTCGTCGGCGGCGGCGTGACGCTCTCCGATACGTCGGAGCTCGTGCGGAAGCTCCAGTCCGGCCTCGGCGCGCCGGCCGTCTCAACGCTCATGGGCCTCGGCTGCCTCGCAGCCGGCACGGAGGGCTATCTCGGCTTTGCCGGCATGCATGGCGCGTACGCGTCGAACATGGCGATCCAGCAATGCGACCTCTTGCTCTGCCTCGGCATGCGCTTCAGCGACCGCGTGACGGGCAAGGTCGCGGAGTTCGCGCCGCACGCGAAGATCGTCCATTTCGAGATTGACGCGGCCGAGGTCAACAAGAACGTCCCGGCCGACCTCTGCGTGCCGGGCGACCTGCGCGCCTCGCTGCCGCTGCTCCTGCAAAAGCTCGAAGCCTCGCCGACGGACTACCGCGAGCAGTTCCAGTCGTGGCTGCGCCATGTCACGGCGCTCGCCGACGCGCATCCTTTCACATACGAGCCCGCGACGAGCGCGGACGACGTCATCCGTCCCGAGGCGCTCATCGCGAAAGTCAGCGAACTCGCGGCGGACGACACGATTGCCGTCACGGACGTCGGCCAGCACCAGATGTGGGCGGCGCAGTTTTATGAAGCGAAGCGGCCGCGCCATTTCCTCACGTCGGGCGGCCTCGGCACGATGGGCTTCGGCCTGCCGGCCGCGCTCGGCGCGAAAGTCGGAAAGCCTGACCAGCCCGTCTTCCTCTTCACCGGCGATGGCAGCATCATGATGAACTGCCAGGAGTTTGCGACGCTCGCCGATAATGACATCGACGTCAAGGTCATCGTGGTGCACAATTTCATCCTCGGCATGGTCGGCCAGTGGCAGCGCCTCTTCTACAACCACCACTACGCGCAGTCGGAGCTCAAGGGCAAGACGGATTTCGTGAAGCTCGCGGAGGCCATGGGCTGCAAGGGCTACCGCCTGACGAAAGCGGGCGAGCTCGACACGCTGCTGCCTGACATCCTCAAGGAAAAAGGCACGACGCTCATCGACGTCTACGTGCCGGAGGAAGAAGACGTCCTGCCGATGGTGCCGGGCGGCAAGCGCCTCGACCAGATGGTGCTCGGGAAAGGAGCAAAGAAATGAAGAAATATCTGCTCGCGGTCCTCGTCGACAACAAGCCGGGCGTCCTCACGCACGTCGCCGGCCTCATCAGCCGCCGCGCGTTCAACATCGAGAGCATTTCCGCCGGCTACACGGAAGAGCCCGACGTCACGCGCATCAACATCGTCGTCTCCGTCGAGGACAAGCAGGAGCTTTCGCAGGTCGTGAACCAGCTCGGCAAGCTCATCGACGTCATCAAGATTGTGAACCTCACGCTCGAGGACTCTATCGAGCGCGAGCTCGTGCTGATAAAAGTCCAGGCCTCGAAGGAATCGCGCGCCGACATCATCAACGTCGTGAATATCTTCCGCGCGAACATCGTCGACGTGAACCCCGACGACATCGTCATCGAGCTCACGGGCGGCGAAAGCAAGATCGACGCGCTCTGCGAGGTGCTCCGGGAATACGGCATCATCGAGATCGCGCGCACGGGTGCCATCGCCATCTCGCGCGGCCCCGTGCCCGTGAAGGCCATGTGACGGTGAAAGTTGCGTGAGAAAGAGGATTCGCCCCGCACGCGTCGAATACATACAGTTGAAAAAGAAAGTTACGTTGCAAAACGTTTGGCAAGGGAGTGTCCTTTATGGCTGCAAAAATAAAAAACTGCCCGTCGTGCGGGCGCATCTTCGTCCCGATGAACGCAACGCAGAAGCTCTGCCCCGATTGCATGGACAAGCTGCGCGAGAAAGAGCATGAAGTCGTCGAGTACGTGCGCGACCATCCGAAAGTCAAGATCGGCGAGATCATCGAGGCGACCGGCGCGTCGGAGAACATGATCAAGCGCATGATCCGCGAAGGCCGCTTCATCCAGACGGGCGTCCAGATGACGTATCCGTGCGAGAAGTGCGGCGCGCCGATCACGCAGGGCAAGCTCTGCCCGAAATGCTCGGCCGCGCTCAAGAAAGA
>NZ_JALFCU010000077.1 GCF_022771645.1 Selenomonas sp. | reverse complement strand
GCGATGACGGACTGCTTCTTCTTCAGCGGGTTCTGCTGCCTCGTCGTGTAATACACGTGCAGGCTGCGGAACGCGTCGTTCGTCGCCAAGAGCGGCATCGCGCCCGCAAAGAGCAGCCTCCGCAGGCGGGCGCGTCCGCGTCGTTGAAGGGAATCGGGGCTTCCTGCGGCTGGATGTCAACGGACGGCTGCTGCGGCTGCTGGTTGTAGCTGCTGCGCGGGTTGTCGATGTACTGCGGTGCGCCATCGTCGCCGACTGCCGCCTGATCGTAGGTGAGCGCCGTCGCCATCGCGCCGCCGTCCTGCATGTCGATGCTCATGATGCCGTAGCGGCTGATGAGCAGTTTCAGCACCGTCTTGAGTGCCATCTGGTCGAAGTTCGTTTTCCACGGGCCGCTGTTGTACGCCTTGGAGAACTTGCGGGCGTGTTGCTCGATTTCGTCTTTCGTCATATAGAGCGTCTTGCTGAATCCGTTGATGAGCTGGAAATAGGCGACGTAGCCGATGATGTTGTTGCCGGTGCGCTGACCGCAGATGATTTCGCCGCTGATAAAATCAACGCCCTCGACCTCGCCCTCATGAACGACGGCTGCGTTGATGGTCTTGTACTGACCGCTGCGCATGGCGAGCTGGACAAAGCCCTTGTAGCCCATCTGGAACTGTGCCTGCTTGCCATACGGGATGATGTAGGCGAAGCCGAGGTTCTGGTTGATGGGGAGTTTCAGCGTCGCCGCCGTCATCGCAGCCGCGACCGTCGATTTCGCGTCGCAATTCGCGAACAGGTGGTTCTGCTTCGTGAGCGCCAGCAGCGAGCCGATGAACGCGCCCGCGCCCTTGTTCAGCACCTCGTGGAATTTCTGCTTGACGAGGCCGCTGTTCAAGTAATCTTCGAGGCTCTTGACCGGCGCGACCTGATTGTTGCCGTTCTGGTTCTGGACTGGATAATTGTTTCTCGTTGCCATGATGTATCTCTCCTTTGCTTATTCGAGCACAATCCGCAGGTCGGTGTCCTTCTCGGAAACGACGAGGCGGATGATCTGCTCGTTGACCTTCTTGACGTTTGTCACACTCTCGGCGCGGTCGATGATGACCGGCAGCTCCGTGCCGTGGAACTTGTTCAGCGCGTCGATGATGGCGAGCCCCGCATTTACCTGCGCGGCGGTGTTTGCGCTCTTGTATTCGACCCAGCCGCCAGACGTTTCCACAATCGGGTTGCAGACCTGTTCGAGCCCGCCGTTGATTTGCTCGCGGAACAACTGCCATTTCACGCCATCGAAATGCTGGTTGATGCTCTCCGTGATTGCCCGCGCCTTCGCACGAGTGAACTCGTCGCAAAGGTGAAGACCTTCCTCGTATTTGTCGAGCTCGGCGCTGCATTCTCGCTGCTGCTCTTCCAGTTCCTCGATGCGCTTGCGCGTCGCCGTCGCGTTGCGGGCGGCAGAGTAAGCGAGGTTCGCAGCGTCGAGCGCTTCTTTCGCGGCCTGCGTCTTTGCACTGGCAGCTTCGACCTGCTCACGGTTCTCGTCGCCATCGGGCTCGGCTTCGAGGTTCGCAATCTCGGCGACGAGTGCGCGGGCTTCGTCCGTCTCATCGAATGACGATCCGACCGGCTGCTGCTCGTTCGCGGCTTCTACGACTGCGTTCTTCGCGGCCTCGGCATCGGCCTTCGCCTTTTCGAGCTCGACTTTCTTCGCTTCGAGCACGCTCTTCGCCTCGGCAATGAGCTCTTTCGCGCACGTCTGTTTCCCGCGATTGTTGAGGTCTTCCAGATGAGCGCTCTTTTCCTGATTGAACGCCGCCCGCATCTGCGCGACCTTCTCCGGCTGGATGTGCTGCCCACAGGTCGGGCAGATTTCATTTCCTTCGTCCCAGACCTTCGCGGCGACCTCGCGGAACTCGGCGAGCAGCGACTCGCGCTCGGTTTCGAGCGCCTGCACATTCTCGTCGGCTGTCCTGACTTCGAGCTCCTTAACGTGAACGTTCCAGTCTTTCTTGTTGCGCTCGTTCGCGAGGACGGACATTTTCGCCTGATTCTCGCGGTAGCGCTCGGCGCGTTTCTGCTCGTACTCGGTGCGTTTCGCGGCGAGCTCGGCTTTTTTGCCCTCGATGACGGCGCGGCGAACGTCGCGAGCGTTGCTCCGGCTGGCATCTTCCTCCGCTTGCAGGGCGGCTTTGTAATCTGTCGTCGCCTTGTCTGCGGCTGCTTTCGCCGTGGCCTCGTCCGTCACGCCCTCGATGTTCTTCGATTGCTCGTCGATGCGGGCGGGGATGGTGTCGAGCTCCTTGTTCAGCTTCTTGCGGCGCGACTTCGCGATCTCGCGGTATTCGTCGATGGTGTAGCGGACATCCTGCTCGCCCGGCTGCGCGAGGAAAGCATAGATGGCTTCGAGCCCGTTCGACTTGATAACCTCGTCGTCGTCGATGTCTCCGCACATCTCGAAGAGCGCCGCCCGCCGTGCATCCGGCTTGACTTGCTCCGCGAAGTAGCCGAGCAGAAGGAGTGTTTTCGCTTGTTCTGCCGTCAGACCGCCGAGCAGTTCCGCGACCTTCTTCTCATACTCGCTCTTTTTCACCGGCACGTCGTTGATGAAATAGTCGGTGACATGGCCTGTGCATTCAGGAGATTTCGAGCCGCGTTTCTTCGTCCATTTCTCGTAGAAGTCCTTGCAGATGCTGACGATCGTGCCGCCCGATTCCACGGAGAGCTCGTCGCGGTGGTGGAGGTTGTGCGTGTCGCTCGTCTGCGGGGAGAAATCTTTCTCGCCGGTCGCGGGCGCTCCGCAAAGCAGCCAGCACACGGCGTTCGCGACGGTGGTCTTGCCTGTGCCGTTCGCGCCGTAGATGGCGGCGTTCTTGCCGTCGAAAACGTGATAGGCGCTCGCGATGGCGCGGAAGTTTTCGAGGCGCAGGCTCTTGATTTTCATTGGCTTTTCTTCCTTTCCGTGGTAAAATAAAGGTGTCGTTTTTTGGTGTAACGACCTTTCCGTTTGGCCGCTCGGGATTCTCCTTTCTCCGAGCGGCTTTTTCGTGTGCTCAAAGCATCGCGAGCGTGTAGCCGATCACGAAGGCCGCGCCCGCGATGACAGCCATTACCGCGCGCCCGAGGGGCGTCAGCGATTTGAAGAAGAAGGTCACGCTACTCATTCGTCGTCCTCCTTTCCGTCCTTCACCCAATAAGTGATCTTGATTTTGTCGCCCGGGTGGATGGTGTAATGGTTCTCCACAATCCAAGGGTTGAGCTCCTTGATGCCCTCCTCGAACTCGAGGATGTAGCGGCGGCCGCCCGTGTTCTTCGGGAGATACGCCTCCGCAATCGTGCGGAGCGTGTCGCCCTGCTGGACGGTGTACGTCTCCTCGACGAGCCGCTGGTGGCTCGTATCGCTCGCGCAAGCGCCGAGCATCGTGAATCCCGCAGCCGCTATCGCGAAGCAGATGGCGGCTTTTTTGAGTGCCAGGGTTTGCTCGCGGCGCTTCGCCGCGACGCGCTGCCGGAGTGTGGTCATGATTGTTCCTCCTTGTCTGCTTCCTTCATGCGCTCGTATGCTTCGGCGAGCTGTTCATCGGTGAGGCTGCTGTAGCTGTGTGCGCCGTAGCCGTCCACGAGGATTTCTTTGAGCTTCGCTCCTTTGCCGTCTTCGACCAGCTTTTCGCCTAGCTTCAAGACGGCGGCGCGGTCGACGGTCGGCGCTTTCGGCTTTGCGGTCGGCCGTTCCTTTTGGGCAGGCGCTTCCTTTTGGGGCTTCGCGAGCTCGCGGATGAGGTTCGCGAAGAGCTCCGGAGCGCTGGTGATGTCCGCTTCATCCAAGATGATTTTCATACGGTTCCCTCCTTGCCAGAGCTTTTACTTCCGAAAACAAGAACCTTCGAACGCTGCTGTCTGGGACGTAATATGCGACCAATCGTCCATCGCGCACATAGTGCGAAATGGTTGTCGAATTGACGCCGAGCACCTTGGCCGCCTCACCCATCGTGATGTACCTGTCATCTTTTGTTAGTACGCTGTAAATGTTCTCGTCTTTGCAAAGGCGGAGAACTTCGATGGTTTCCGGGGTTGAAACCTTGCTAAGCGCTTCTGTGAACGCAATGAAATCTTGTAAATCCACATTCATACGAATCGCCTCCCTTCCAGTTTCACAAACACTCAGGATGCAGAGCACGCTTGCTCTTCCTCTTTTTCTTTCTCTGTAAGGAAGCGGTTGATAAAATACTGCTGTCCCTTGCCCGTGACCTTCGTCGTGCGCGTCGTCACGTTCTCGCCCTTGCCGTCGATGTAGCTTCCTTCCTTCACTTCGAAGAGCTTCATCTCCATCGCACGTTGCGTCGGGATGTTCTTGTCCGCGCCGCTCTTGATGAGGAAGCCGTTCTCGCGTAGCCACGCGAAGAGCCGCTTCTGCCCAATGTCCACGCCGTTCTGCTTGATGATCTTCGCGAGCGCCCCGATGAGGATGGAGGATTTCGACGCCGCAACGGCATCCGCGAAGAGCACCTTCGGCTTCGCCGCTTCGAGCTCCACCGCCTGCGCCTGCACGGTCACGCCGAGCGATGCAATCTGCTTGTTCGCGTACATGAGCGCACGCGCCATGACCTTCTCCGGGCTGTTCCATTCTTTCTCAACAGCGAGGAAATACTGCCGCGCCTGCTTGCCGCGCTCCGTGCGCTGAATCATGCAGAGCTCCTTCGCCATGTCGATGGTCATGGAATGGTCGATGACCTCGCGGGAAACCTCGCGGCCGCCCTCATTCTGAACCCGCGCAATTTTGAGCGGGTTGAAATCCTCGCCCTCCGTGAAGCCGTATTCCGTCATGCGCGGAAACCAGTCCTTGTATGCCGTTTTGACTTCGAGGAACGTATGGAGCTCCCGACCACTGATGCGCGGCTCGCCGTGCTCGTTCGTTCCGATTTTGATTAACTCGTTCATTGATCGTCCTCCGAATTCATGCTTAAAGCGTTGTTTTCATTTGAAAAATAAGATCCGCATACGGAATCTTGTACAATTTCTCCATACGCTTGATAGTAGGAACACTTGGAAACTTCTTTCCTGCTTCGTAATTCTGAAGCGTCTCACGGCTTACGCCAAGCACTTCAGCCGCTTCGCGCTGCGTCATTCCGACGTTCACGCGGGCAGCCTTGAGAGTAATCCCCATTCAATCACTTCCTTTCGATGTGCACTTCTCTTCAAACCACGCTTAAAGCACAACACGCTTAAAGTGTTGTGTCAATACTTAAAGCGTAATTTCTTTCTCTTTCAATTGATTTTTTTACGCTCTTAGCGTAAAATTATAGGAAGAAAGGTGCGTGATTGCTATGGAAAACAGCCTTGGAAACAAAGAAGTCATGGCGAAAAACATCACTAGATTTATGCAAGAAAAAGGCGTGAACCGCGCTGATTTCAGTCGTGATCTCGGATTCAACTACAACACAGTATCCGACTGGATTCATGCAAAGAAATATCCCCGCATTGACAAAATTGAAACAATGGCACGTTATTTCGGCGTTACGAAGGCTGATTTGGTAGAACCGCCCGCCCCCGCCGCGCCGTCCACTCCGCCGGACGCAGATGCCCCACGTGCGCCAGAATACATGGAACTCCACCGCATCATTGACGAGCTCCCTGAACGTGACGTGAGCGAGCTGCTGAACACCGCACGATTCAAAAAAGACCAGATCAGCAACGACAAAATCCACACAGACGATGATCCGGATGACTTCTGATGAACACGTCCGCACGCATCCGCATCCTACACTTGGCGGGCGATTGCCTCGTGGATGAAACCCCGCCGAAACTCCCCATCTCCTGCAAAGGGCTCCTGCGCCACCTGGTTGCAACGAAAAACGACCTGCAACTCTGGACATTTCAAAAATATTTGCAAGAAGAGCAGCACCTGGATCAGACGAACGAGTGGGATATCCTCAAATTCTTCCATGTCATTGACGGCAAGACGATTTATTTTCCGTCCGACGATATCCATATCATATTTTACAATCGCGATATGCCTGCCGAGCGGAAAAAATGGACGATCGCCCATGAACTCGGGCATATCTTTTGCCAACATTTCCGACATATGCCCGTCACTCCCGGCAACCCCCGGAACGACGATTACAATCTGCGTGTAGACACAGAGGCCGACTATTTCGCACGTTCTCTCCTCGCTCCTCCATGGCTCATCTTCCTCATCAGCAGTCACTACGACCGTATGGATGTCATCGCTTATTACACCATCTTGCGTTCCGTCTTATGTCTCAGCAAAGAAGCCTCTTTTCGCATCTCCATCAGCATGCATAACGAATTGTCACTATACCGTCCTTCCGCGCTCTTCCAGCACTGGCACGCCATCGCAAATAAATTTTTTCCGTACATGAGAGAACATATTTTTCACAACATTGCAGGACAGGATGCATTCTACTGCTGGACGCTCAGCTATCAGAGCGAATTTGAAAAACTACATCGGCTATTCTGTGCAAACAAGCTCGGCACACCTCCACGACTGCAGCCCATCGACGCTATATTGTGTACCACAAAAATTTCCCAAAAGTTACTGTCAGAAGAACAACGACGCATGAAAGCAAGAACGTCTGATAGTAAAGATATATCGTCTTCGAAGCCTACCGGAACGGGCGGAAGTGAACGCAAGAAAGGATAAATTTATGGACGACATCATCATTTACAACACCGACGATGGTAAAGCATCTGTCAAACTCTATGCAAAAGGCGGGACGGTCTGGCTGCCGCAGGCGCAAATCGCTGTCCTGTTTGAAACCAGCAAACAAAACATCGGGCAACATCTCAAGCATTGTTTTGAAGAAGGCGAGATCGACAAAAATTCAGTAGTAAAGTTTTTCTTTACTACTGCCGCCGACGGGAAGAATTACCGAACCGCTTTCTACAGCCTCGACGCCATCCTCGCCGTCGGCTTCCGCGTCCATTCCCCGCGCGGCACGCAGTTCCGCAAGTGGGCGGGCAGCACGCCGAGCTAGACCGCTGGCTGCTCTCCCTGCGCGATCGAGGCCTGGCACAGCGGACGATCCACTACACAAAGACGATCCTCAGCACGGCGCTCAGCTACGCCGTATACCCGTGCAAGCTCATCCGCGAGAATCCCTGTCGCTACCTGAAAACGCCGAAGACGGACGGCGGCCATCACGTCGAGCGCGTCATCGTGACGCCGGAGAAATTGCAGGAGCTCCTCGAAGCCTTTCCTCCTGGCACGAGCCTCTACCTGCCGATTCTCCTGCTCTACCACACAGGGATGCGCCTCGGCGAAGCCCTCGGCCTCGCATGGGGAGACATCGACTTCCAGGAGAAGAGCCTCTCTGTCTGCAAGCAGCGGGTTCTTGATGCCATTGGGCATGACGAGTATCTCTCCGATCCGAAGACGAAAACGGGGAGACGAAAAATCTTTATCCCCGACTACCTCGTGGAACTCTTGAAAATGGAAAAAGCGCGGCAGGAGGCCGCCGAGGCATCGCTGGAGAAGAGTACGTCATCTGCTGTGTTGATGATGGCGGCATCCTCCACGTCGCTTCCAAGAGGCTGCATCCGAAAGGCAAGCGCCGTCATTTCGTCTGCCTGACGCCGCGCGGCTCATGCGTTCCGCGCAGCGTCATCCATCACGCGCTACGCGAGCACGGACTCAACTCCCACTCCTTTCGCCACACGCAGGCGACGAATCTCATCGCCGACGGCGTTTCCCCTGTCGCCGTCGCCGCCCGTCTCGGCCATCGGAACGTCGAGACTACGCTCGGCATCTACGCTCACGATACGGAAGACCAGCAGAAAAAGATCGCCCGCGAGCAGGAGCGGAAATTCTGGGCGGATTTCTTCAACTCCTGACGCAGACAAATCGCCTTTTGCAGACAAATTGCAGACAAAAAAAGCGCCGAAAGCCCTATTTCAAAGGGTTTCCGGCGCTTTGCACAATACGAGAAAAATCGTATTGTGCAACAGGAACTTCCATTTTCTTTTTATTGCGCTTCTTCATATTGGAAGCGGTAGCCGACGCCGCGGACGGTTTCGATGGCCTGCGCGATCTCCGGTGCGGCCGCAAGCTTGCTGCGCAGGTGGCGGATGTGAACGTCGACGGTGCGCGTGTCGCCGTAGTATTCGTAGCCCCAGATGCGCGTGAGGAGTTCGTCACGGCTGTAGGCGCGGCCGATGTGCGTGAGGAAGAGCTTCAAGAGCTCGTATTCCTTCGGCGTCAGCGCGAGCGCCTTGCCATGGAGCTCGACGCGGTACGCAGCGAAGTCCATGACGAGCGAGCCGAGATGCAGCGTGAGCTGTTCTTTTTTTTCGTCCCTGTTCGTCTGCGAGCGGCGTCCGACGGCCTTGATGCGCGCGAGCAGCTCGCGCAGGGAGAACGGTTTCGCGATGTAGTCATCGGCGCCGAGCTCGAGTCCGAGCACCGTGTCGATCTCTTCCGTCTTCGCCGTCAGCATGATGACGGGGATGCCGGCCGTCCGCTTGCTCGCTTTGAGGCGGCGGCAGACTTCGTAGCCGTCGAGCTTCGGCAGCATGAGGTCGAGCAGGATAAAATCGGCTTCCGGCGCTTTCTCAAGCGCCTCCTGCCCATCCGCCGCCGTCAGCACGTCATATCCGTGCCGTTTCAGCTGGATTGTGAGCAAGTCGCGGATGGAATCGTCATCATCGACCGCAAGAATTTTCACGATGCTGCCTCCTTCATAGCTTTTCATATGAACTTTTCAATTTTCCTGTGCCACAACGTCGTAGAACGCCATCATGTCATGAATTTTCTTGATATCTTCACGCGAAAGCGTCTGGCTGCGCACGTCGCCCGTCGCCTGCTGGTAATACGTGATGCGGACGTCTTGCGCCTGCGCGATGGCACGCAGGAGCGCGATTTCATCTTTCGTCGCATCATGGACATAATTTTCCGCGAGATTTTCTGCGTCCGGGCTCATCTTGTCGCGCCGGTCTTTCGCGTTGAAAGCGAGATGATACGACTGCCCGTCCACGCTCGCGACGAGCGCGTCGCCATGCACCCACGCCGTCTGCTGCGGATCGTCGATGTTGTAATAATAGTATACATCAAACTTCAGCGCATAGGAAACGCCATCCGAGACCACAAACGGACGCAGGTACACGCCGGGCGCGGGCTTCTTCGGGTAACGGCCCGTGTAGAGCGTCAGGCCGTTCTTCTTTTCGACCTCAAGCGCATTTACGAGCGTGTCCCGTTGCTTTTGCTTCGCTTCGGCTTCCTTCGCGGCCTTTTCGACCGCCTCCGCGCGCGCCTTCGCTTCCTCGGCCTTGCGCGCCGCCTCGGCGGCCTGCTCGCTCTGCTCTGTTTCCGTGCGTGCCGGCGGCAGTTCCGCCTTTTGCTCGCTGAGCGCGAAATACGCCGCCCCGCCGATGACGAGGATGGCCGCATAGACAGCGACGGCAATCATGATGATTCGTTTCATTTATTCTCTCCTTGCCGCTCGTCGCATCCAGGACAAGCTGCAAGAAATATTATAACAAAGAAATCAGCAGAAATAAAGCAAAGAGAGCTCCCTCTTTCGAGGGAGCTCTCCGTATATCATGCTGCTTCCAGCAAATGGCGCAGGATTACAGCTGCGGGCCGGCAGCGACGAGCGCTTTGCCAGCTTCCGTATCCGTGTACTTCGCAAAGTTCTTGATGAACATGCCAGCGAGTTCTTTCGCTTTCTTGTCCCACTCGGACGGATCCTTGTACGTATCCTTCGGGTCGAGGACTTCCGTCGCGACGCCTTCGAGCTGCGTCGGGATCTCGAGGTTGAAGTACGCGATCTTCTTCGTCGGGCACTTCGTGATGGCGCCGCTGTGGATGGCGTCGATGATGCCGCGCGTATCCTTGATGGAGATGCGCTTGCCCGTGCCGTTCCAGCCCGTGTTGACGAGGTATGCTTTCGTGCCGTTCGCCTTGACGCGCTTCACGAGTTCCTGCGCGTACTTCGTCGGATGGAGTTCGAGGAACGCCTGGCCGAAGCAAGCGGAGAACGTCGGCGTCGGCTCGGTGATGCCGCGCTCCGTGCCGGCGAGTTTCGCCGTGAAGCCAGAGAGGAAGTAGTACTGCATCTGCTCCGGCGTGAGGATCGAGACCGGCGGCAGGACGCCGAATGCATCGGCCGAGAGGAAGATGACGCTCTTCGCAGCCGGCGCAGCGCTGCGGTCGTTCACGAAGCCTTTGACCGTACCTTTGATGTGGTCGATCGGATAGGAGACACGCGTGTTCTCCGTGATGGACTTATCGGCGAAGTCGATGTTGCCCTTGTCGTCAAGCACGACGTTCTCGAGGAGCGCGTTGCGCTTGATGGCGCCATAGATGTCCGGCTCGGACTCCATGTCGAGGTTGATGACTTTTGCGTAGCAGCCGCCCTCGAAGTTGAAGACGCCTTCGTCATCCCAGCCGTGCTCGTCGTCGCCGATGAGGAGGCGTTTCGGATCCGTGGAGAGCGTCGTCTTGCCCGTGCCGGAGAGGCCGAAGAAGATGGCCGTGTTCTTGCCCTGCTTGTCCGTGTTCGCGGAGCAGTGCATGGCGGCAATGCCCTTGAGCGGGAGGAAGTAGTTCATCATGGAGAACATGCCCTTCTTCATCTCGCCGCCGTACCACGTGTTGATGATGACCTGCTGGCGCTCCGTCAGGTTGAAGACGACCGCCGTGTCGGAATGCAGGCCGAGTTCCTTGTAGTTCTCGACTTTTGCTTTCGAAGCGTTAAAGACAACGAAGTCCGGCTTGAAGTTCTCGAGCTCTTCTTTCGTCGGCTTGATGAACATATTGGAGACGAAATGCGCCTGCCAAGCGACCTCGACGATGAAGCGGACCGCCATGCGCGTGTCTTTGTTCGCGCCGCAGAAGCCATCGACGACATAGAGCTTCTTGCCCGAAAGCTCTTTTTCCGCGATTTCCTTGACGGCCTTCCATGCCTCTTTCGTGGCACGGTGGTTGTCGTTGTGATACGACTCGCTGTCCCACCAGACCGTGTCATGCGACGTCTCATCGTCGACGATGAACTTGTCCTTCGGGGAACGACCCGTGAAAATACCAGTCTTGACGTTGACGGCACCCAGTTCCGAAACCTGGCCGACTTCGAAGCCCTCGAGGCCTTCCTTCGTCTCTTCTTCGAAGAGCACCTTGTAGGAAGGATTGTGGAGGATTTCCGTGACGCCAGTGATACCGTACTGGCTGAGATCGACATTTGCCATTTGCTTTCAACCTCTTTCGTCAAAATAACATTTTCTCAGCGCGATATTTCGTATCGCACCATGAATAATAATAGCCTATTCCACAATAAATGTCAACGATTCATTTGTCTGCAAAAGCGCGCACGAACGCTCTCATTTCTTCGCGTTCGCAAACGTCTTGATGACGGACGGTCTTCGTCTTGAGCGAGGCGAGGCCGGCGGGCGTCGGGTCGCTGTTCATGAACGCGAGCTCATCGAGCAGCGCGAACTCGTCCTTCCCTGCCGTCTCATGGCCGAGCGCCGCGAGCACGCTGCCGTTGAACTTGTACGGGCTCGCCGTCGAGACGACGACCATTGGGCGCGTGTCGCCCGTTTCTTTCTGATACGCTTCCGCGACCTGCCATGCGACAGCCGTGTGCGTGTCAGGGATGTAGCCTTCCGTATCGTACGCCTCTTTGATGGCCGCTTTCGTCGCGTCTTCGTCCGCCCAGCCGGCTGCGAACGTCTCCTGGATCTTCGCGAGCAAGTCCCCCGGGATCGTGTACGTGCCGGTTTCTGCGAGCGCTTTCATCCAGCCCGCGACGGCCGCCGTGCTGCCGCTCATGTGATAGAGCAGGCGCTCGAGGTTGCTCGAAATCAGGATATCCATCGACGGCGTGATCGTCTGGTAAAACGCGCGGTTGCGGTTGTACGTGCCGGTCGTGAGGAAATCCGTCAGCACGTTGTTCTTGTTCGACGCGCAGACGAGGCGTCCGACCGGAAGGCCCATGCATTTCGCGTAGAAACCTGCGAGGATGTCGCCGAAATTGCCCGTCGGCACGCAGAAATTCACCGCATCGCCCATCGTGATGCGGCCGGCGACCAAAAGATCGGCATACGCACTAAAATAGTAAACGATCTGCGGCACGAGGCGGCCCCAGTTGATGGAGTTCGCCGACGAGAGCTTCACGCCGACCGCCGCGAGCTCCTTGCCGAACGCCTTGTCACCGAAGATTCGCTTTACGCCCGTCTGCGCGTCATCGAAATTGCCGCGCACAGCCGTGACGTTGACGTTGCCGCCTTCCTGCGTTGTCATCTGCAAGTGCTGGATGCGGCTGACGCCGCCTTCAGGATAGAACACCATGATCTTCGTCTGCGGCACATCGCGGAAACCTTCGAGCGCGGCCTTGCCCGTGTCGCCGGACGTCGCGACGAGGATGAGGACATCGTCCTGTTCGCCCGTTTTCGCGAGCGCCGTCGACAGCAGCTGCGGCAGGAGCTGGAGCGCCATGTCCTTGAACGCGCTCGTCGGGCCGTGCCAGAGCTCGAGGACGTTGTGCGTCTGGAGGAGCTTCGTCGGCGCGCGGCGCTCCGTGTCGAACTTGCCGCCGCCATACGCGCGCGTCACGCAACCGCGCAGCTCGTCCTCGCTGTAATCCGTGAGGAACGCTTGGAGGACGCGCACGGCACGCTCCTCATACGCGAGCGGCACGAGCGCCTCGATGAACGATGGCGCGACCTTCGGCAGTTCCTCCGGCACGAAGAGACCGCCGTTCTCCGACAAGCCCTGGAGGATTGCCTCGGCGGACGTGAGATGTTCCGCGCCGCCGCGCGTGCTGATGTACTTCAAAATCCGATCGCCTCTCTTTTATATGGATAGAAAATATGCTAGAATGAACGCAGATGTTTTGCCCGTCGTGCACACAAATGTGCGTGTGTATGCGACGTTGGCGTGAAAACAACTTCATTATAGCATAAATCTGGCAAGAGGTGGAACCCTATGTTGAAAATTGCCATGGCACAAATGAAAGTGTCCCCCGGTCATCCGGACGTGAATGCGGCCACGATGCTGCGACAGATCTCTGAAGCGAAAGAACAGGGTGCGGACGTCATCGTCTTCTCCGAGCTTTGCCTACCCGGCTACCTACTCGGCGACGCGTGGGAGCAGTCGGCATTCCTGCGCGACTGCGAAAGCTATGGCCGCGACATCATCACCGCGTCGCAGGACATCGTCGTGCTATTCGGCAACATCGCCGTCGATTGGGAGAAAAAAAATAACGACGGGCGCGTGCGCAAGTACAACGCGCTGTTCTGCGCGCAAAACGGCCGGCTCGTCTCACCTGACAGCATGCCGTATCCCTTCATCATCAAGACGCTCTTGCCGAATTATCGCGAGTTCGATGACACGCGCCATTTCTTCAGTCTGCAAAAGCTCGCGCGCGAGCTCGGCACGACGGCGGAGCGCCTGCTCTCGCCGCTCACGCTCGACATCCGTGGCCAGCGCTATCGCATCGGTGGTCTGCTCTGCGAAGACGGCTGGAGCGATGACTACAGCCTCACGCCACTCGCCGTATTGAACCGTCACCACGACATCGATTTCTTCGTCAACATTTCCGCCTCGCCGTACACGCTCGGCAAAAACGACAAGCGCAACCGCGTGTTCGGCGCGCAGGCAAAGGCCGCGCATACGCCGCTCTTCTACGTCAACAACGTTGGCTTGCAGAACAACGGCAAGACGATCTACACGTTCGACGGGTCGAGCACGGTCTACAGCGGCGCCGGCCGCGTCGTGCGCGTCGTGCCGCCGTATGAAGAGGCCGTCGTCACGACGGACCTCGACCGCATTGACGCCATGAGCGCTGCGCCGCAGCCGCCCGAGCCGCCCATCGCCGACATCTATCGCGCGCTGTCGTATGGCATCAAAGAATTCCTCGCGAGCATCCACATGAAGCGCGTCGTCATCGGCATCTCGGGCGGCATCGACTCCGCCGTCGCCGCCGCGCTCTACGCGGATGTGCTCGGGCCGAAAAATCTCCTGCTCGTCAACATGCCGAGCGTCTTCAACTCCGAGACGACGAAAGGCCTCTCAGCCGAGCTCGCAAAAAACCTCGGCTGCCAGTACATGATCGTGCCGATCCAGGAATCGGTCGATTTGACAAAAAAGCAACTGGAAACACTGCCCGTCACGCATCTCGCTGACGGCACGGAAACGCATCTCGCCGTCTCGTCGTTCGTCCTCGAAAACATCCAGGCGCGCGACCGCAGCGCGCGCGTGCTCGCCGCCGCGGCAGCCGCGTTCGGCGGCGGCTTCACATGCAACGCGAACAAGGCCGAGACGACGGTCGGCTACTCGACGCTCTACGGCGACCAGTCCGGCTTCCTTGCCGCGCTCGCCGACCTCTGGAAATACCAAGTCTACGACCTCGCGCGCTATTTGAACGAACACGTCTATCATCGCGAAGTCGTGCCGCAAGGCATTTTGGACCTCGTGCCGAGCGCTGAGCTCTCGAGCGCACAGAACGTCGACGAGGGCAAGGGCGACCCGATCAAGTATCCGTACCATGATTACCTCTTCCGCTCGTTCATCGAACGCTGGCAAAAAGCGACGCCGGAAGACGTGCTTTCGTGGTACAAGAACGGCACGGTCGAAGAAAACCTCGGCTGCGCGCCCGGCCTCGTGACGAAATATTTCCCAACGGCGAAAGCGTTCATCGAAGACCTCGAACGCTGGTGGAACCTCTTCTCCGGCATGGCGATCGCGAAGCGCATCCAGGCGCCGCCGATCCTCGCCGTCAGCCGCCGCGCCTACGGCTTCGACCACCGCGAAGCGCAGGACGGCCCGTATTATACGCGCCGCTACAAAGAGCTGAAAGCAGAATTGCTCGGCGAATAACCAGAAAAAGCGTGTTGCACAGACGCTCCTGACGTTTGTGCAACACGCTTTTTTCATGTCATTCTTCATATGTGATGTCATTTTCTTCGCAAAACAACCGTGCGGCCTCGCGGATGTACTCGTGCAAGAACGATTGCCATTTCCGTTCGAGCAGCAGATGGCGCACCTGCTGGCGAAAATGCGGCGCTGCGCCAGGTGCGGCGAGGACGGCCTGCAAGCGTTCTTTCATCGCCTGCGGCTGCGCGTCGGCGAACGCCTGCATCGCGTCTGGCTCGATGCCGTCGTAGAGGTTCGCGAGCGGGATGTAGCGCTCATAATCTTCCTCGAGCTGCATTGCGTAGTCGAATGCCGCCGCGTCATCATCGGCATCGGCCGGCGCATCGGGCAGCGCGATCACGCGCCCTTCCTTGAGGTCGACGTAGGACTGGACGACATCGGAACGCGCGATGGCTTGTGCGAGCTCCTTCAAAGAGATGTTCATGAGAGGATGCGTCCTTTCGAAATTTAGTTCGGGTCGATTTTTTCTTGTGCGGCGTGCTCCAAGAGGCCGTCGCGCAATTTCTTCGACGCGGTGAAATAATCGTGGATGAACGAACGGTCGTGCGTCTCGCAAGCCGTGATGACTTCGCCGAGGATGTTCTGCAACGCGCGCAGGTTGTCGGCGATGGCCGGACCGTTCGTCATGCAGATGTCCGCCCACATGTCCGCGTTCGACGATGCGATGCGCGTCGTGTCCTTGAAGCCGCCGCCGATGAGGCGCGTGCAGGCTTCGCGGTCGCCGCCCGTGCGCGCGAGCAGCGTGACGAGCGCAGCGGCCGTGACGTGCGGCACATGGCTGATGACAGCGGCGCAGCGGTCGTGCGTGGCGAGGTCGAGCGTCGTGAAGTTCGCTTCCGTATACTTCAGCACGCTCATGAGGCGGTCGACGGCCGCCTGCGGCGCACTCGTCGGCACGATGACGTACGCCTTGCCGCGGAACAGCGTCGCGTCCGCTGCCTCGACGCCGCTCTTTTCCTTGCCCGTCATCGGATGGCCGGCGATATACGTCACGCCGTCGGGGAGGACGGGCTGCAGGTGCTGGTACACGTAGTTTTTCGTACTGCCCGCATCCGTGAGGATCGCACCCGGCTTCAGGAACGGCGCGATTTTTTCCACCATCGGCACGATCTGGAGCACGGGAGGCGAGAGGAACACGATGTCCGCGCCGCCGACGACCTTCGCGAGATCGTCCCCGGCGAAATCAACGGCGCCGCGTTCCATCGCGCGCTGCATGGACGCTTGCGTGCGGCAGAGGCCGGTGATGAAAATCCGGTCGCCCATGTTTTTTTTGAGACAGAGGCCGAGCGAGCCGCCGATGAGACCGACGCCGATGATGGCGAGCTTCCAACGCGATTCGTCCGGCTGTAGAAAGCCCGCGCCGCTCATAACGTCTTCCCCATCAGCGCGCCGAACTGTTTGACTTCGTCCATGAGCGCGTTGAAATTCTTCGGCGTGAGGCTCTGGTCGCCGTCGGAGAGGGCGACCTCCGGGTGCGGATGGACTTCGATGATGAGGCCGTCACAGCCGGCGGCGACGGCCGCGCGCGCCATCGGGCGCACCATTTCCCAACGGCCCGTGCCGTGCGACGGGTCGACGACGATGGGCAGATGGCTGAGCTCCTTGACGGCCGCGACGGCGGACAGGTCGAGCGTGTTGCGCGTGAACGTCTCGTACGTGCGGATGCCACGCTCGCAAAGGATGATATTTTCATTGCCGCCCGCCGCGATGTACTCGGCGGCGTTCAGCCATTCGCGGATGGTCGCGGAGAGGCCGCGCTTCAGCATGACGGGCTTCTTCGCTTTGCCGAGCGCCTTCAGCAGCTGGAAATTCTGCATATTGCGCGCGCCGACCTGATAGATGTCGGCGTACTCGCCGATAAGGTCGATGTCGTCTTTGTCGACGATTTCCGTCACGACCTTGAGGCCGTTGTCGTCGGCCGCCTTGCGCAGCATCTTGAGGCCCTGGTCGGCGAGGCCCTGGAAATCGTACGGGCTCGTGCGCGGCTTGAACGCGCCGCCGCGCAGGAACTGCGCGCCGCCTTTCGCGACGGCCTCGGCCGCTTCTTCGAGCTGCTCGATGGATTCGACGGCGCACGGGCCGGCCATGATGGCGAGGTGCTTGCCGCCGACGGGCACGCCCGCGACGTCGATGACGCTGTCCTCCGGATGGAACTCGCGGCTGACGAGCTTGTATTTTTCGGTGATGCGGACGGTCTTCTCGACGCCTGGCATCATGTTCATCTCGAGGTTCGCGATGATTTTTTTGTCGCCGATGACGCCGACGATCGTGCGCTCGTCGCCGACGGAAAGATGCGTCTTGAGGCCGGCGCTTTTGATCTTCTTCTCGACATTCGCAAGCTCGGCTTCGGTCGATGTGGGTTTCATAACAATAATCATGGATGCGTCCTCCTAAAAATCCCTTGGTACAAAAAAGCTCGCCCCTGTATCATTACAGGGGCGAGCTTGTCATCTCGCGGTACCACCCTGCTTGCTTTCGCAAGCCGCTTTGTTCAGATACGTGCACATATCCTAGCTTCAGATAACGGGAGCTTCCGGCAAGGCCTACTGGTTTTGTTCAGCCTGCAGCTCGGGAGTGTATTTCGCGTTCGTTCCTCTGTCGCTTTCCACCAGCCAGCAACTCTCTTTTAGATTCCGGAACGTTACTTTTCTCCGTCATTGCTTTTGTTTGTATGTGTCAAAGTGTAACACGCAACGGACGGGTTGTCAAGAAAGGAAGGACAAAATTTCATCGAGGAAGGCGCGCGCGACGTTGTCGCTGATGCGTGCTTCTTGTTCATGGGCGATGATGTCCTGGCGAGCGGCTTCGATGGGGACGAGGTCGCTGGGATTGCCGGCGATCTGCTGGCGGAGGATTTTCAGGGCGAGGCGGTCGGCAGCAGCGATGCGGTCGAGCTGCATGAGCTGCGGCTGGCATTCTTGGAGGGTTGCGGAATCAAGATGATTTTGCAGGGTCTCGATCGCGGCTTGCAGCCGAGCGAGGTCGTCATCAAGCGTGTGAAGGCGCTGGAGTTTGACGGGGGCTGGCGCATCTTGGTCGAGGGCGGCGAGGAGGCCGTCGATGTCTTTGCGCATCTGCGGCGCGTCGGCGCGGCCGATGTCGGCCCAGCTGTTTTCGAGGTGCGTGCTGTGGTCGGCAAAGGCTTGCATCGCGGGCGCGAGGTTGCCGTATTGGTCGGCGATGGCATTCTGCCACGAGGCATCAGCGTCGTAATGTGCAGGACCGCTTGCAAGGTCGGCGCCGGTCGCGAGTGCGATTTTCGAGAGGCCTTCGTACTTCATGGGGTTGTAGAAGATGACAGGAACGTCCGCGAGCGGCAGCGGATCGACCGGGCCGAGCGCGAGCTTTGCTTCGTCGTAATCGTTGACGGGATAATTCCACCAGAGGCCGAGCGGGCGGCCGTAGAGCGCGTTCGCCGCGTCGAGCTGTTCCTGTGTCAACGCGCCTTTCGCGACGCCCTCGCCGGTGTAGAGCACGACGATATCGTGTGAGAGATGCTCGGAAAATGCTGCCGTGTAGGGCGTGGCGCTGCCGACCGCATCCGTCATGACGCTACGGTCGTATTCCGTCGGCACGGTCAGGAGCTTGCCGATGTCTTTGTGGCGGCGATGGAGCTCGCGCGAAACCGCGTTGAGGAACGCGGCCTGCCCTGCCCCGTCCTTGTTCTCGATGTCGTCGAAAAAAATCGCGAAGTCGCGGACGCCGAGTGCATAGAGGCTTTCGAATTTCGCGAGCATCGCGGCTTGGTCGCCGGATGCCGCCGCGCCGTCGAACTGCACGCTGAGGCCGGGCGAGACGGCGAAGACGAAGCGGACGCCGTTTGCTTTTGCCGCTGCGACGAGCCTTGCGAGGTCGTCGAGCTCCGCCCTCGGATACGGCTCGCGCCAGCGCTCGCGATGATACGGATCGTCCTTCGGCGCGTAGACGTAGGCGTTCAGGCCGTGCTTCCCGCAGAACGCGAGGATGTCGAGGCGCTCGGCCTCCGTCCACGGCGTGCCGTAAAAGCCTTCGATGACACCGCGCAGCGGCACGGGCGCAGCGACGGCCGCACGAGAAAAAGCGCTCCACGCGAACACGCAGAGGAGCGCAAGACAGATACATTTCACCATGAATTTCATGCTTCCCAATTCACCTGCTGGTATTTCATGCGGAAAAAGCGCGCGTTCGTGTCGCGCGGCTGCTGCTGCCAGAGCGCAAGCTGGCCGAGGCCTTTTTTGATTTCGCCGTCAAGCAGTTCCGTCGCCGCGATCTTCGTGAGCTCCGGCTGGTTCGAAGCGTTGCGGATGTCATGGAGCAGCGTGTCGTTCATGCCATTCTGCGTATAATCGCGGAGCATCGCGCGGCATTCCTGGACGTAGTAGCTGGCATTCTTGAGCGCGTGGTCGCAAAGCCAGACCGCGAGTTTCTTGCACAGCTCGTCGTCGAGCGGATAGGTGATTTCCTCCGACATGATGTCTGCCTCCTTCGAGCAGTTTGTTACAATGTGGAATATTCCATGAGTTTCGGGCGGCTGCCATACATCTGTTCGTAATAGTTCTGGTACTCGCCGCTGATGATGGCTTCCCACCACGCGCGGTTGTCGAGATACCACTTTATCGTCCGCTGGATGCCGTCTTCGAATTTCGTCTCCGGCAGCCAGCCGAGCTCGTCGTGGATCTTCGTCGGGTCGATGGCATAGCGTCGGTCGTGGCCCTTGCGGTCGGCGACGTGCTCGATGAGAGACTCGGGCTTTTTGAGCGCCTGGAGGATTGTCTTGACGACGTCAATATTGCGTCGCTCGTTGTGGCCGCCAATGTTGTAGACCTCTCCGACTTTCCCTTTACGCAAGATGAGGTCGATGGCCGCGCAATGGTCTTCGACGTAGAGCCAATCACGCACGTTCTCGCCCGTGCCATAGACGGGGAGCTTCTTGTCCGCGAGCGCGTTGATGATCATGAGCGGGATGAGCTTTTCGGGGAAATGATACGGGCCATAGTTGTTCGAGCAGCGCGAGATCGTCACAGGAAGCTTGTACGTGCGATGATACGCCATGACAAGCAGGTCGGCCGAGGCCTTCGAAGCGCTGTACGGACTCGATGTGTGGAGCGGCGTCTCCTCCGTGAAAAAGAGGTCGGGCCGGTCGAGCGGCAGGTCGCCGTAGACTTCGTCGGTCGAGACCTGATGATAGCGGTCGATGCTGTACTTGCGGCAGGCATCGAGGAGCACGCTCGTGCCGATGATGTTCGTCTGCAGGAAGACCTCAGGATTTTCTATGGAACGGTCGACGTGGCTCTCAGCCGCGAAGTTCACGACGATGTCGGGCTTCTCGCGCTCGAAGATGCGATAGACGGCACGGCGATCAGCGATGTCAGCACGGATAAATGTGAAACGGTCTTTCTTCATCGCGCGCTCAAGCGTCTGCAGGTTGCCGGCGTACGTCAGCTTGTCGAGACAGACGATGTGATCGGACGGATGATGCTGCAATTCGTAGTAGATGAAGTTGCTGCCGATGAAGCCGGCGCCGCCGGTGACGAGAATATTCATAAATTTTGGGTCCTTTCTTTGCTCGCGAAAGTTTGTCTTTGCTCGCTGTCGGGCGGGGAATTCGGTTCCGCTCGCTCAGCGCGAATCTTCCCTCGCGATGAAAGCTGCGTGCGCTTTGTTACGCTGCCGCCGCTCGGATGTTCACGCTTCGCTCACGGCTCCAAATCCCCCGCCCTCCCGAAGTTCGAACGTAGCTCGCGGACACAAAAACAGTTTTACTCTTTCGCCAGCTGGATGAGATACTGTCCATACTCATTCTTTTTCAGCGGCTCTGCGAGGCGCAGGAGTTGTTCTTTTCCGATGTGCCCCATGCGGTAGGCGATTTCTTCGAGGCAGGCGATCTTGAGGCCTTGGCGGGCTTGGATCGTGGCGACGAAGCTGGCGGCGGCGAGGAGGCTGTCGTGCGTGCCGGTGTCGAGCCAGGCGTAGCCGCGGCGCATCTTCTCGACACGGAGCTTTCCCGCTTCGAGGTAACGTTTGTTGACATCGGTGATTTCGAGCTCGCCGCGTTCGGATGGGCGGATGGTCTTCGCGATGTCGACGATGTCGTTGTCGTAGAAATAAAGGCCGGTGACGGCGTAGTTCGAGCGTGGGTGCTGCGGCTTTTCCGCGAGGGAGAGCGCCTTCCCCTCCTTGTCGAACTCGACGACGCCGTAGCGCTCCGGATCGCGAACGTAATAGGCGAAGACGGTCGCGCCGTCATCTTCGGCCGCGGCGTGCTGCATGGAGACGGCAAGGTCGGAACCGTAGAAGATATTGTCACCAAGGATGAGTGCGCAACTATCGCCCGCGATGAAGTCTTCGCCGATGAGGAAGGCCTGGGCGAGGCCTTCGGGGCGCGGCTGGACGGCGTACCGGATGGAGATGCCGAGCTGGCTGCCGTCGCCGAGGAGCGCGGAGAACAGATGCGAATCCTCGGGCGTCGTGATGATGAGGATGTCGTCGATGCCAGCAAGCAGGAGCGTCGAGAGCGGATAGTAGATCATCGGCTTGTCGTAAATCGGCATGAGCTGCTTCGAGACGACGCGCGTCAAGGGATAGAGGCGCGTGCCAGAGCCGCCCGCCAAGATAATGCCTTTTTTTATCATCATTATGCCTCTTTCTTGTCGAACGGCACGTGATTGAGGATGAGATCGGGGTTGTTGTCTGTGATCCAGCCGAGCGCCCATTCGTTGCTCACAAGCAGGACAGGGTTCTGATGGCGGTCGTAGACGAACATGCCGCGGTCGGCGCCGTGGAGGCTGGCGGGCGTGACGTCGCGGCCGTCTTCATACGCCATCCAGCGCGCGACTTCGTACGGCTGCATCTGGAGCTCGATGTCGACGTTGTACTCGTTCTTGAGTCGGTACTCAAGCACTTCGAACTGCAGCGTGCCGACCGTGCCGACGATGTAGGATTCCATGCCGGCGCCGGCCTGCTGGAACAATTGGATCGCGCCTTCCTGCGTCAGCTGCTCGATGCCCTTGACGAACTGCTTGCGCTTCATCGTATCTTTCGCCTGCACGCGGGCGAATTTCTCGGGCGGGAACACGGGGAAATCGGCATATTTGAACTTGTGGCCCGCATCGCAGATCGTGTCGCCGATGCCGAAGATGCCCGGATCGAACAGGCCGATGATGTCGCCGGGATACGCCGTCTCGACGATCTGGCGGTCCTGCGCGAGGAACTGCTGCGGCTGCGCGAGCTTGATGGGCTTGCCGCTGCGCTCGTGCCAGACCTCCATGTTGCGTTCGAACTTGCCGGAGCAAATGCGGATGAACGCGAGGCGGTCGCGATGCGCGGGGTTCATGTTCGCCTGAATCTTGAAGACGAAGCCCGAGAATTTTTCGTCGTCTGGCGCGATCAGGCCGTCCGAAGATTTTCTTGGTTGCGGCGTCGGTGCCATGCGGATGTAGCCTTCGAGGAAATCCTGCACGCCGAAGTTCGTCATGGCCGAGCCGAAGAACATCGGCGTGAGCTCGCCAGCGTTGACTTTCGCCATGTCAAACGATTCGCCGGCCTCGTCGAGGAGTTCGATGTCCATCATGAGCTGGTCGTATGCGTCCTGCCCCATGCGCGCGATGGCGGCAGGGTCATCCGGTTCGTACACATCAGCGACGCGCGCCTCCTGCCCGTGCGACGTGTCGGCGGCGAACAGCAGGATTTTTTTCTCCCTGCGATCGTACACGCCCATGTACTGCCCGTCCTGCCCGATCGGCCAGTTCATCGGATACGAGCGGATGCCGAGGACGTTCTCGATTTCGTCCATGAGGTCTAAAGGCGCCTTGCCGTAGTGGTCGAGCTTGTTGACGAACGTGAAAATGGGGATGCCGCGATCGGAGCAGACCTTGAACAGCTTTTTCGTCTGCGCCTCGACGCCTTTCGCGACGTCGATGACCATGACGGCGCTGTCGACCGCCATGAGCGTGCGATACGTGTCCTCGGAAAAATCCTGATGGCCCGGTGTGTCGAGGATGTTGATGCGGCAGCCCGCGTAGTCGAATTGCAGAACGGAACTCGTGACGGAAATGCCGCGCTGCTTTTCGATTTCCATCCAGTCCGAGACGGCATGGCGCTGCGTCTTTCTGGACTTGATCGAGCCCGCGAGATGAATTGCGCCTCCGTAGAGCAGCAGCTTCTCCGTCAGCGTCGTCTTGCCGGCGTCCGGATGCGAGATGATGGCAAACGTGCGGCGCTTCTCGATTTCTTTCTGCAGTTCGTTCTGTAATTCTGACAAGATTCGTTCCTCCTGAGTATTTCTCTCCTTATCATAGCAAAATTTTTTCCATATGGCTAGACGGATTTGTAGCGGGATGCCGCAAGATTCGATATAATGGAGGGAGAAACCGCACGAACAAGAACGAACAACTGAAGGAGGCACATCCCCATGTCTGACATCTATCAAGAATTTCTGACGCGCCGCAGCGTCCGCGTCTACACGGACGAGCCGATCGCGGACGGCGACCTCAAAAAGATCCTCGCGGCCGGCCTCATGGCGCCGACCGGAAAATCGAAGTATCCATGGCAGTTCATCGTCGTGAAAGACCGCGCGATGCTCGAAAAACTCTCGAAGTGCCGCATCGGCGTCGCGCGCATGCTCGCGAAAGCCGCATGCGCCATCGTCGTCGTCGGCGACCCGGCCGATACGGACACGCTCGTCGAAGACTGCACGATCGCGACGGCCTACATGCACCTCGAAGCGAGCAGCCTCGGCCTCGGCAGCTGCTACATCCAGGGACGCGGCCGTGAAGCGGAAGACGGCGGCACGACGGAAGATTACGTCCGCAGCCTGCTCGGCTTCCCTGCGTCGTACAAACTGCAAGCCGTCCTCTCCCTCGGCCACATCGGCAAAGCCATGCGTCCGCACAGCGAAGAAAAAATCATGTGGGACAAGGTGCACGAAGAAACGTTCTGATCCGCCGCTTGAAAAATTTTATACACCAAAGCAAAAGCGCCCAGACTGCTCTGAGCGCTTTGTTTGCGTGGCATCCCATCCGCTCTCGCGGCTTGTTCCACGTTTCATTTTGGGCAAATTCAGTTCTTCCACGAATCAATGAATCCGATATCGCGCGTTGTACGCCTGATTGCACTCGCGGATTTCCTTTTCGCCGTCGATATACGGCTGGTACATCTCCATGACATCGCCCGCGCCGAGCGCGCAACCGTCACAGTTCTCGCAACCGCTGCCGCACGTGATCGACCGCCGCACGATCTCCGCCCGCTCTTCGCGGGTCGTATCCTTGATGAGGATGCTCTTCATCGTTCATTCCTCCCATCCCGCATATTCCTGTTCCAAGTCAAGCAAGATTCCGCGCAGCTCGCTGTCCGAGCCCTCGCCGAGCCCTCCATCTGCGCGGAGGACACGCTGGCACGGCACGAGGAACGACAACGGATTCCGTTTTGATTTCACAAGTGTTTGAGGAAATTCTCCATCATCCGCTTCCCGTCCGGCGTGAGGATGGATTCGGGGTGGAACTGGATGCCTTCGATGTCTTTTTCCTTGTGCCGCACGCCCATGATCGTACCGTCAGCGAGGTCGCTTGTGACTTCGAGAGAGTCCGGCAGCGTCTTGCGGTCGATGATGAGCGAGTGGTAGCGGCCGATGGGGACGTCTTGGGCGATGCCTTCGTAGAGACCTTTGCCGTTGTGGCGGAGCGGCGATGTCTTGCCGTGGACGATCTCGCCGGCACGGACGACCTTGCCGCCGAACACTTCGCCGACGGCCTGATGGCCGAGGCAGATGCCGAGGATGGGAACCTCTCCGCCGAGCTCGCGGATGACGTCTTCCGTGATGCCCGCGTCGCTCGGGATGCCGGGGCCGGGCGAGAGGACGATGGCCTGATACTGTTTCTTCCGAATTTCATTGACACTCGTCTTGTCGTTTCGGATGACCTCGACGTCCGCGCCGAGCTCGCTGAGCAGCTGGAAGACGTTGTACGTGAACGAATCGTAGTTATCTAAGATCAACAGCATCGTTTTCCACCTCCTCGACGACTTCGAACAGCGCTTTCGACTTCTGCAAGATTTCCTGATACTCGCGCTCGGGTATGGAGTCGGCGACGATGCCGGCGCCTGACTGGATGACGGCCGTGTCGTCGTGCTCGATGCGCATCGTGCGCAGCGTGATGCACATATCCATGTTACCGGCGAAATCCATGTAGCCGACCGTGCCGGAGTATGTGCCGCGTTTGACTGGCTCGAGGTCGTGGATGATCTCCATGGCACGGAGCTTCGGCGCGCCGCTGACCGTGCCGGCCGGGAATGTCGCTTTCAGTACGTCCATCGGCGTGTAACCGGCTTTCAGGCGGCCCGTCACCTCGGAGACCATGTGCATGACGTGGCTGAAAAATTCTACTTGGCGCAGTTTCGTCACGCGCACGGTGCCCGCGTCGCTGATGCGGCCGATGTCGTTGCGCGCGAGATCGACGAGCATCGAGTGCTCGGCGCATTCCTTCACGTCCTGCTTGAGGTCGGCCTCGAGCGCTGCATCCTCCTCGGCCGTCGTGCCGCGGCGGCGCGTGCCGGCGATCGGGTACGTGTAGAGCGTCCGCCCCGCGACTTTCACGAGCATCTCGGGCGATGCGCCGACGAGCTTCACGCTGCCGAAATTCATGTAGAACATATACGGTGACGGATTGACCTGGCGCAGGCGGCGGTAGAAATAGAAGCACGGCTTCGTGATGTGCGCGCGGAACTGGCGCGACGGCACGACCTGGAAGATGTCGCCGGCGAAGATGTGCTCTTTTGCTTTCTTGATGGCCGCGATGAAATCCGCCGGCGCTTTGCCGAATTTTTCGAGGAAGTCGAGCTTTTCACGGCGCTTTGGCGTTTCGTCGCCCTCAGGGACGAACGGCGCGGCGAGTTTTTTCTTCAGCTGCGCGATTTTCTTCTCGATCTCCGCGTAGATTTCCTCGGGGCTCGCCTCGCGGTCGCGCAGGTCGGCGAGGTAGATGAGGCGCGCGCGATTTTTCAGCGCGTCGATGACGACAAGGATGCGGCAGAGCATGAACTCGCCGAGCAGTTCCTCCGCCCCGACATCCATGCCGCGCACGCGGTCGAACGTCGCAACGATCTCGTAGTTCAGATAGCCGATGATGCCGCCATTGGCGAGCGGCAAGTTCGCGTCCTCGAGCGCGGGGCGGAACTTTTTCATATACGCTTTGATGGTGTCGACGGGATTGCCATCGATGCTTTTCATCAGGTCGTTTTCCTTGATCATGAGCTTGTCGCGGAAGACCTGGATGCGCGACAGCGGCTCCGTGCCGATGAAGGAAAAGCGGCCGAACTGCTGATGCGTCGTGTCGACGGATTCCAGCATAAAGCCTTTTTCCTCGCCGACGAGCTTGTAATAGAGCGACACCGGCGTGTCGAGGTCCATGTTGATCTCCGTCGAGACGGCGATGAGGTTGCGCTCGACGGCGAGTTTCTGGAAATCCGCGAGCGAGGGTTTCAAATCCATGTGGAGCTCAACTCCTTTTTATGGTACGATGAAACAAATCGGGAGATGGTGAAAATGAACGATCTGTGCATCGGCTTCCCGCCGAGCGTCAATGAAAGCTGCCGCGTGCTCGTGCTCGGCTCGATGCCGAGCGTGAAGTCGCTCGCGGAAAGCCAATACTACGCACATCCGCAAAACCGCTTCTGGCCCATGATGACAAAGATCCTCACGGGCGGCGACGTGCCGCCGGCGGAGTATGCCAAGCGGCTACGGATGCTGCTCGATCACCATATCGCGCTGTGGGATGCAATCGCGTCGTGCCGGCGCGAAGGAAGTCTTGATTCGGCGATTCATGACGAGCGCGGCAATGATTTTGCGGCGTTCCTCGCACAGTGGCCGCGGATTACAATGATTCTTTGCAATGGCGGGAAGTCGTTTCAGTGCTTCAAGAGGTATAACAAAGCGTTGCTTGCGCGAGAGGACTTGACGATCCGGCAGATGCCGTCAACGAGTCCGGCAAATGCGAGATGGCGGCTGGGTGATCTGGTTGACGCTTGGAAGAAGGAACTGCTTTCCATACGTGCGCGCACCGGCGACATCAAATGTCCTACGAATCCATAAGTCGTACAGGCGACCCGCTCCTGGCGCTGCGCTTCGCTCCGCGCCTGTCCTCTCCCTTGGGGAGAGGCTTTCGAAATTGCTACGCTCGCAACAGAACAAACGACTTCAAATGTTGTTACTTCTTATATTTCTCATCCAGCGCCGTGCGCAAGCTGTGGATGAAGGTCATCGCTTCATCGAACTGGCCTTTCAGCAGGCGGCCGACGACGGCGCTGCCGACGATGACGGCGTCGGCGTATTCGGCCGCTTCGACGGCGGCTTCCGGCGAGCCGATGCCGAAGCCGACGGCGAGCGGCGTGTCTGTGAACGTGCGGGCGTTTTGGCAGACCTCGCCGATGGTCGTGTAGTCGATCTTCTTTACGCCAGTGACACCGTTGTTCGAGACGCAATAAATGAAGCCCGTCGCGCCCGTGCACGTTTCCTTCATGCGCGCGGGCGTCGTGCCCGGCGTGATGAATTCGGCGAGGTGGAAGTCGTGCGCCGCGCAGATTTTGCGCATCTCGCCCGATTCCTCATGCGGCACGTCCGGCACGATGATGCCGTCCATGCCGGCGGCTTGGAAATCTGTGACGAACTGTTCGAAGCCGTAATGGTGCATCGCATTGATGTAGCCCATGCCGATGATGGGAATGTCCGTTTCCTTGCGGAGCTCGCGCATGATCGCGAGCTCCTTTTTTGTCGTCATGCCGTTCTTCAACGCGCAGACGGACGCCGTCTGGATGACGGGGCCATCGGCCATCGGATCGGAGAACGGCAGGCCGAGCTCGATGACGTCGGCGCCGGCTTTTTCTGCCGCGAGAATCGCGCACTTCGATGTCTCGATGTCCGGCGCACCCGCCGTGATATAGATGAAGATGCCCTTGCGGCCCGCTGCAGAGAGCGCGGCCATTTTTTGTTCCAAGCGTGTCATAGATTCGATTCCTCCGATTTATTCGATGTTCTGGCCGAGCGCTTTCGCGACCATCGCCACGTCCTTGTCGCCGCGGCCCGAGAGGCAGACAACGACGTTCTGGTCTTTTGTGGTCTGCGGCATGAGCGTTTCGAGGTAGGCGAGCGCATGCGAGCTTTCCATCGCGGGGATGATGCCCTCGATCTCCGAGAGGCGCTGGAATGCATCGAGCGCCTGCTGATCCGTCACGGACACGTACTTCGCGATGCCCGTATCGCGGAAGAACGAATGTTCCGGGCCGACGCCTGGGTAATCGAGGCCGGCCGAAATGCTGTAGGCCTCGACGACCTGCCCGTCCTGGTCTTGCAAGAGATAGCTGTATGCGCCGTGCAGAATGCCCGGCTCCCCCGTGCCCGAGAGCGTCTTCGCGTTGTCGCCCGGCGCTTCGCCGCGGCCGCCAGCCTCGACGCCGATCTTCACGATGTCCTTGTCATTGCGGAAATCATAGAACGTGCCGATGGCATTGCTGCCGCCGCCGACGCAGGCGACGACGTAATCTGGCAGCTTGCCGATTTTCTCTTTCGACTGCGCGCGGATCTCTTCGCTGATGACTTTCTGGAAATCGCGCACGATCGTCGGATATGGATGCGGGCCGACGGCCGAACCGATGATGTAATGCGTGTCCGTGATGTTCGTCGCCCAGTAGCGGATGGCCTCGCTCGTCGCGTCTTTCAGCGTGCCCGTGCCAGACGAGACGGGAATGACCTTCGCGCCGAGGAGCTTCATGCGGAAGACGTTGAGCTTCTGGCGTTCGACGTCGACGGCGCCCATGAAGACGTGGCACTCCATGCCGAACAGCGCTGCGACCGTCGCCGACGCGACGCCGTGCTGGCCCGCGCCCGTCTCGGCGACGATGCGCTTCTTGCCCATGCGCTTCGCGAGCAGCGCCTGACCGAGCGCGTTGTTGATCTTGTGCGCGCCCGTATGCAGCAGGTCTTCGCGCTTCAGGAAGATGCGCGCCCGGCCGTAGTGTTCCGTGAGTTTTTTCGCGTAGTAGAGGTTCGTCGGGCGGCCGGCGTATTCGCGCAGGTACGTGCGGAACTCGTTCTGGAAATCGGGATCGTCCTTGTACTTCGCGTAATTTTCTTCGAGCTCGTTGAGCGCCGGCATGACGATTTCTGGCACGTACTGCCCGCCGAATTTTCCGAAACGACCTTTGGTATTCATAAATGATGACTCCTTTATCTTTGATGAAATGAAAACGTCTTGTCAAGCCGTGGCCTGCGCCTGCTTGCCGATGCCGGCGAACAGCCGCGTCTGCGCCGCGGCGTCTGCCGCCCGCACGAGGCCTTCGCCGACGAGGATGCCGTCGCAGCCCGCGTCGCAGAGCGTCTGCGCGTCCTCCGCCGTGAAGACGCCGCTCTCGCTGATGAGCGTGCGGCTGCGGTCGGCGTACGGCAGGATGTCGAGCGTCTGCTGGATGTGCGTCGTGAAGCTCACGAGGTTGCGGTTGTTGATGCCGATGAACTCCGCCGGCGTCGCGAGCGCGGCCTCCATGTCGCGGCGGTCATGCACCTCGACGAGCGCGTCCATGCCGAGGCTCCACGTCAGGTACAAATATTTTTTCAGCTGCTCCGGCGTCAGGATGCGCGCGATGAGCAGGATCGCATCCGCGCCGAGCATCCGCGCTTCGTAGATCTGGTATTCGTCGATGACGAAATCCTTGCGCAGGAGCGGCAGCTCGACCTCGGCGCGGACTTCCTGGAAATCCTCATTGCAGCCGAGAAAATGCGGATCCGTGTGCACGGACAGCATGCTCGCGCCGTTCGCCTCGTAGATGTGCGCGAGCTCAACGACGGAATGCGCGCGCGTCAGGCGGCCTTTCGCCGGTGACTGCAGCTTGCACTCGGCGATGAGGCTCCACGGCTCGCTGCCGAAGCGCTCTGCCATGCGGAACGTGCCAGGCCTCAAGCTGCGCTTCACGTCTGCGAGCGGCAGGTCGCGCTTCGCCTGCGCGACGATGTCCTTCTTCTTCTCCACGATCTCTGCCAAAATATCTCTCATGATGCTGCTCCTTCTATGTGCGATTTGTTCACGACCGCAACGGCGTTCATGAACGACTGGATTTTCGTGATGGATTTCTCGCCGTCCGTTTCGAGGCTGCCCGAGACGTCGACGCCGAACGGATGGAAGATGTGTTCGATTTCTGCAAGGCTGTCCTCGGCCACGCCGCCCGCGATGAGAAGCCGGCTTTTGAGCTCTGGCACCGCATCGACGGCCTGCGCGGCCTCGCGCCAAGCGAACTGCTTGCCCGTGCCGCCGGGGAGCTTCGCCGTGCCGCTGTCGAGCAAGATGTATTTCGCGGGAAACGCGGCCGCTGCCCGTACGTCGAACGCCTCGCTGTAGCGATATGCCTTGATAACCGGGCGCTCGATCTGCCGCGCGTATGCCGCGTCTTCATGGCCGTGCAGCTGGACGACATCGAGCCCGACCTCGCGGGCGATCGCGTTGACGCGCTCTGGCGCTTCATCGACGAAGACGCCGACCGTTTGGACGCGATGGAGCTCTCTTGCGATGGCTGCGGCATCGCTTGGCGCGATATATCTGCGGCTCTTCGGCCAGAAGATGAAGCCGACGAACGTCGCGCCCGCCTCCTCCGCCGCCCGCGCTGCCGCGAGCGTCTTCATGCCGCACAGTTTCGCTTTCATGCAATCTCCTCGTTTCCATCGTCTCAATCAATCATACAAAAAGCCCCGACAAGAGGACAAACCTCTTGTCGGGGCGTATCTTCGCTGTGCCACCCGGCGTTCGCGCATAAAAATCTCATGCGCCTCTCTTCAGGTACGGGAACACGATTCCGATACCCTAGCCCGATAACGGAGGCAACCGTTCCAGCCTACTCGCCGGCGAACGCCGGTATTCAGTGGACTCTCCCAGGACCATTCCCGCGACGCTGCTCGTCCGTCCTCGCACCTCCGGTCACCCGGTCACGGACTCGCTTGGCAGCAGCTCTTCGCGCTACTCTTTCCTGTTCGTAGATGTGTGATTTACATTTTTGCTTCGATGGCTCTTATCATAAAACGAAAATGTAACGTTGTCAACCCTTGCGGAAAAAATTTGTACCAACGTTGCAAACAGCGTTACTCGTCCGTTGTCTCATCATCGAAGTCGCAACGCGGGCCGCGGCCATAGCCGTAACCATAGCGTTCGTCGTCGAGATGCAGGTCGCGCGCATCGACGCCGAGCTCGCGCGCGACATCGTGCCAGCGGTTGTTGATGCGCTTGCGGCCCAAGACGTCCTGGATGTCCTTGCCGGACGCCTTCGCGAGCGCCGCCGCCATGCGGATGTCATGCGTCTCATAGCCATCCTGCACGAGCTGGAGCGCCGTCGCGCGATCGATGCCGTCCTGCTCCGAGAGGTGGCGCGCCTCCATCGCGCAATAGCCCGCCCGCACCTGCTCGCGCGTGATGCCGAGCTGCTTCTCGACGCCGCGCCACGTCACGTCGTCCGTCTTGCACGCGAGCACGTCGTCAAACGATTTGCCGCTGACGCTCGCGAGCATCGCCGCGCGCCCGATGTCACGGAAATCGCGTCCGTCCTCGATGGCTTTCTGCACCTGCGCCTGGTCGACGCCAAACGCCTCCGCGATGCGCTCCGCAGCTTCTGCCGGCTGCACTTCGCGCATCGGCATGCCCTGAGTCTGCGCACAGACGAGACGGTTCGGCTGCGCCGGCCGGTTCTGCGCGTGGCCGTAGCCGAACAGTCCGCCGCCAATGAGCAGCACGCCGAGCGCCATGCCCAGCAGCATTTTTCCCCGATAGCTCATCATGATGTTGCACCTCGCTCGTTTTTTCGTATCTCAAAAAATTTTTTACGCTCACAGCATCGCACATGATGCACATTTGTTGATACGTGCAGTATAACGAACGGCCGTTAGGCCGCCGTTATGTCGCTCTTAGAATGGAATTCATACCACAACAAAACTTCCGCGCGATTTTCTGAGCTCCATCCAAGGAAGCGATGATTTAAGACAGGGGGCGAAATAAATCAGTGCTTCCTCAGGAAAAAAAACAAGGACATTTCGCTGTCCGTGTCGTATAATAAGAGACAGAGATTTTTGAAAAGAGGTGACACAGATGACGGATCAGGAACTCACGCAGCTCGTGCAGGATAAGCTCAACGAGGCTTACAAAGCAAATGAGCACCCCCACAAGTTCTTCATCACGGCCAACGGCCGCGGCGTCACGGACGGCGGCGATCTTTACAACGCAGTCCTGCAGGATGTCATGCGCGTCATGCAGCAGGCGATGACGGACATCCTCAAAGAGGTGCTGAAGAAATAAGCGTCCTCAAAAGAGAACAAAAGAAGAGCCCGGCAGGCGATGAACCTCCGGGCTCTTTCTGTTGCAAAAAATTTTTGTTTCGCGAAAAAACTTCAGTGCCGCTCTTCGAGCAAAGGCTTCAAAAATTGCCCCGTGTACGACGCGGGCACTTTCACGATGTCCTCCGGCCGTCCCGTCGCGACGATCGTCCCGCCGGCGTCGCCGCCCTCGGGGCCGAGGTCGATGATGTAGTCGGCCGTCTTGATGACGTCGAGGTTGTGCTCGATGACGACAACGGTATCGCCGCCATCGACGAGGCGCTGCAGGATGCCGAGGAGCTTGTGGATGTCGGCGGCGTGCAATCCCGTCGTCGGCTCGTCGAGAATGTAGAGCGTGCGACCGGTCGAGCGGCGCGAGAGCTCCGTCGCGAGCTTGACGCGCTGCGCCTCGCCGCCCGACAGCGTCGTCGCGGGCTGGCCGAGCTTGATGTAGCCGAGGCCGACGTCCTGGATGACCTGGAGCTTGCGCGCGATGCGCGGCACGTTCTTGAAAAACTCGCACGCTTCGTCGATTGTCATGTCGAGCACGTCGGCGATCGTCTTGCCCTTGTACTTCACCTCGAGCGTCTCGCGGTTGTAGCGCGCGCCCTTGCAGACTTCGCACGGCACGTAGACATCCGGCAGGAAATGCATCTCGATCTTCAAAATGCCGTCGCCCTTGCACGCTTCGCAACGGCCGCCCTTGACGTTGAAGCTGAAGCGGCCGGCCTTGTAGCCGCGCAGTTTCGCCTCGCTCGTCTGCGAGAACAGTTCGCGGATGCTGTCGAACACGCCCGTATAAGTCGCAGGATTCGAGCGCGGCGTGCGTCCGATCGGCTGCTGGTCGATGTCGATGATCTTGTCGATGTTCTCAAGGCCTTTGATTTTCTTGTGCCGGCCCGGCTTCCCCTTCGCATGATAGAGGCGCGAGGCGATGCCCTTGTAGAGGATTTCGTTGACGAGCGTCGACTTGCCCGAGCCCGAGACGCCCGTGACGAGCGTCAGCGTGCCGAGCGGGAACTTGACGTTGATGTTCTTGAGGTTGTTCTCTGCCGCACCGACGACTTCTAGGTATTTGCCGTTGCCCGGACGGCGGCGCGACGGCACGGGGATGTACTTGCGGCGCGAAAGATATGCACCCGTCACGGATTCCGGCACTTGCTCGATTTCTTCCGCCGTGCCCTGTGCGACGACGCGGCCGCCGTTCGCACCCGCGCCCGGACCGATGTCGATGATGTGGTCGGCCGCGCGCATCGTGTCCTCGTCATGCTCGACGACGATGAGCGTGTTGCCGAGATCGCGCAGATGCTTCAGCGTCGCGAGCAGGCGGTTGTTGTCGCGCTGGTGCAGGCCGATGCTCGGTTCGTCGAGCACGTACAAGACGCCCTGCAGTCCCGAGCCGATCTGCGTCGCGAGGCGGATGCGCTGCGCCTCGCCGCCCGACAGCGTGCCCGCCGCGCGCGACAGCGTGAGGTAGTCGAGACCGACGTTGAGCAGGAACGTCAGTCGCGCATGGATCTCCTTGAGGATCTGGTGCGCGATTTTCTCCTCGCGCTCCGTGAGTGGGACGCCCATGAGGAACGCGTCGGCTTCGCGGATTGTCATCTGCGTGACTTCGTAGATGTTTTTTTCGCCGAACGTCACGGCGAGCGTCTCAGGCTTCAAGCGCGCGCCATGGCACGCCTTGCACGGGATTTCCGTCATGTAGTTCTCATATGACTCGCGCATCTCGTCGCTGTCCGTCTCGTGATAGCGGCGCGAGAGCAGCGGCAGCACGCCTTCGAACGGCACGTTGTACTCCTTGTACTCGCCGAACATGTTCGTGTAGTGAAAACGGAAGCGTTCGTCACCCGAGCCGTGCAACAGCATGTCCTGCGTCGTGTGGTCGAGGTCTTTCCACGGCGTCGCCGTCGTGTAGCCGCGCGCGGTGAGGAGCGACGTCATGACGCACATCGCGTATGAATGCGGATTTTTCGACAACGGCGCGAATACGCCGTCCGCCACAGACAGCGCCGGGTCGGGCAGCACGAGCGACTCGTCGAACTCCATGTGGCTGCCGAGGCCCATGCAGACGGGGCACGCGCCGTACGGATTGTTGAACGAGAACATGCGCGGCGTAATCTCGGGCAGGCTGATGCCGCAGTCGACGCAGGCGAAATTTTCGCTGAACATCAGGAGCTCGCCGTCCACGATCTGCACGTAGACGACTCCCTCGCCAAGCTTCAGCGCCGTCTCGAGCGAGTCGGCGAGGCGCTGCTCCATGCCTTCGCGCACGATGAGGCGGTCGACGACGACTTCGATCGTGTGCTTCTTGTTTTTCTCGAGCGCGATCGTGTCGTTGACGTCATAGACCTCGCCGTCGATGCGCACGCGCACATAGCCCTCGCGGCGGATGTGTTCGAGGATCTTCTTGTGCTCGCCCTTCTTGCCGCGGACGACTTGGGCCATGAGCAGGAGCTTCGTGCGCTCGGGCAGCGCCGTGATCTGGTCGACCATCTGGTCGACGCTCTGCTGCGTGATGGGCTTGCCGCATCGCGGGCAATGCGGATGCCCCGTGCGCGCGAAGAGCAATCGCAGGTAGTCGTAGATTTCCGTGACCGTGCCGACCGTCGAGCGCGGGTTGTGGCTCGTCGTCTTCTGGTCGATGGAAATGGCCGGCGACAGCCCTTCGATGTTGTCGACGTCCGGCTTGTCCATCTGCCCGAGGAACTGCCGCGCATACGACGACAGTGACTCGACGTAGCGCCGCTGCCCCTCGGCATAAATCGTGTCGAACGCCAGCGACGACTTGCCCGAGCCCGAGAGCCCCGTCACGACGACAAGCTGGTCGCGCGGGATGTCGAGCGAAATGTTCTTGAGGTTATGGGCGCGCGCGCCCTGGATTTTGATGACGTTGTTGTCCAAGATGTTACCCTTTCTTCGCCGTTCGCGGCTTGCGCGACGGTTTCGCCGTCTTCGTCGTTTTCGTCGCCGCAGCCGTCGGCAACGTTCCATCGAGCTCGAGGATCATATCGCGCAGTTCCGCCGCGCGCTCGAATTCGAGCGCGCGCGACGCCTGCTGCATTTCGCGCGTCAGCGTCTTGATGAGGTTGTCGCGGTCCTTCTTCGTGAGCTTGCGCCGCTGTTTGCCGTCGCCGCTGCCGCCGCCATACGATGCTTTCGTCTCAGCGACGAGCGTCGTCTCGATGAGCGGCTTGATGGGCTTGACGATGGTCTTCGGCGTGATGCCGTGCGCTCGGTTGTAGTCCTGCTGGATCGTGCGGCGGCGCTGCGTCTCGTCGATGGCGCGCTGCATGGAGTCCGTGATGCGGTCGGCGTACATGATGACGTGACCGCGCGCGTTGCGCGCCGCGCGGCCGATGATCTGGATGAGCGACGTGTCCGAGCGCAAAAAGCCTTCCTTGTCCGCATCGAGGATGGCGATGAGCGAGACCTCCGGCATGTCGAGGCCTTCGCGCAGCAGGTTGATGCCGACGAGCACGTCGAACTCGCCGGCGCGCAGGTCATGGATGATCTCGGCGCGCTCCATCGTCGCGATATCTGAATGAAGGTAGCGCACGCGGATGCCGACATCGCTGAGGTAATCCGTCAGATGTTCGGCCATCTTCTTCGTCAGCGTCGTCACGAGCACGCGCTCGTTTTTCGCGATACGCTGTTTGATCTCGCCGAGCAGGTCGTCGATCTGCCCGTCGAGCGGCCGCACCTCGATCTCGGGGTCGAGCAGGCCTGTCGGGCGGATGATCTGCTGCGCGACCTGCTGTGCGTGCGCGAGCTCGTACTTGCCCGGCGTCGCCGAGACGAAAATGATCTGGTTGATGCGCGCGGCAAACTCCTCGAATGTCAGCGGACGATTGTCGAACGCCGACGGCAGGCGGAAGCCGTTCTCGACGAGCGAAACCTTGCGGCTGCGGTCGCCCGCATACATCGCGTGCAGCTGCGGCAGCGTGACATGGCTCTCGTCCATGACGATGAGGAAGTCCTCGGGAAAATAATCGAGCAGCGTATACGGTGCTTCGCCCGCCTTGCGGTGCGTGAGATGGCGCGAATAATTTTCGATGCCCGAGCAGTATCCGACTTCTTCCATCATTTCGAGGTCGTAGTTCGTGCGCTGTTCGAGCCGCTGCGCTTCGAGCAGCTTTCCATCGCCGCGCAGTTTCGCGAGCTGCTCCGCGAGTTCCTCGCGGATCGTCTGCTCCGCGATTTTCATGTCGTCCTGCGCCGTGACGTAATGCGACGCGGGGAAAATCATGGAATGCGTGCGCTCGCCGTAGATTTCGCCCGTTGTCGTGTCGAATTCCAAAATGCGGTCAATCTCGTCGCCGAACATCTCGATGCGCACGGCGCGGCTGTTGTACCCGGCCGGGAACACCTCGATGACGTCGCCGCGCACGCGGAACTTGCCGCGCTCGAACGCGATGTCGTTGCGCTCGTAGCGGATGGAGATGAGCTTTCGGAGAATCGCGTCGCGGTCGACCGTCTGCCCCTTGTGCAGCGATACAACCATCTCATGATAGCTTTCCGGCGAGCCGAGGCCGTAGATGCACGAGACGGACGCGACGATGATGCAGTCGCGCCGCTCGAAGAGCGAGCACGTCGCGCTGTGCCTGAGCTCATCAATCTCGTCGTTGATGGACGCATCTTTCTCGATGTACGTGTCCGTCGAGGCGATGTACGCCTCCGGCTGGTAAAAATCGTAGTAGCTGACGAAATAGCCGACGTAGTTGTGCGGGAAGAACGTCTTGAACTCGCTCGCGAGCTGCGCGGCGAGGGTCTTGTTGTGCGCGATGACGAGCGTCGGCTTCTGCACTTTCTCGATGACCTTCGCAATCGTGTACGTCTTGCCCGTTCCCGTCGCGCCGAGCAGCACCTGCGCGTCCTGCCCCGCCTCGACGCCTTGCGCGAGCTCCTCGATGGCCTGCGGCTGGTCGCCCATCGGCTCGAACGGCGCAACGACCTCGAACGGCCGCTGCTCATCGAACTGCGTCGTATTGAGTTTCGGCACCATCGCCATCGCGATCCCTCCCGTGTTTGCTTTCTTATAGCAAAAAAGGCTCGGAAATCTCCGAGCCCTTACCTTCCAATGGTGACCCACCACGGAATCGAACCGTGAACCTACTGATTAAGAGTCAGTTGCTCTGCCAGTTGAGCTAGTGAGTCATGTCTTGTCGTCTCTCAACGACAAGAATTAGTATACTCATCCGACGTATGGATGTCAATACTTTTTCGCGCGCTTCGCAAAAATCTTGGAGCGCTCACACTTTTTCGATTGGTGCGTATTTCTGCATGAGGCCTTTGACGCCCTGGCCAGGGAACGCGATCTGGAGCTGCACTTCCTCGCCTTCGCCCTTGACGGAGACGACGGTGCCGACGCCCCATTTGCCGTGGCGCGCCTTGTCGCCGACGCGCCACGCGACATTCATATCGGGACGGATGACGCCAGCCGCAGGCTTCTGGTTCACGTTCCGCTGCGCGAGCGACTGCATGGCCGCGAGCGCCGACTGCGGCTGGCCCGTGAAATGCGCGCCGCGCACTGCGCCGCCGTACGCGCCGCTCGTCGTCGGACGGAACGCCATGACGCCGTGCTGCTGCTGCGCGCCGTACGAGTTCGCGTTCGCGAAGCCGTACGCGTTGCGGCGCGGCACGAGCTGTTCGAGGTATTCCTCGGGGATTTCCTTCAGGAAGCGCGATGGCGGGTTCGCGTTCATGTGGCCGTAGAGCATGCGCGTGCGCGCGTACGTCAGATAGAGCTTGCGCTCCGCGCGCGTGATGCCGACGTAGCACGTGCGGCGCTCCTCTTCGAGCTGGCTGACGTCCATGAGCGTGCGGCTGTGCGGGAAGACGCCTTCCTCCATGCCAGCCATGAAGACAATCGGGAATTCGAGGCCCTTCGCCGCGTGCAGCGTCATGAGCGTCACACGGTCGTCCTCCATGTCGGCGTTGTCGATGTCGGAGACGAGCGACAGCTGCGCGAGGAAATTCTCGAGCGTCGGCTGTTCCTCGGACTTCATGAATTCCTTCGCCATGCCGACGAATTCCTTGAGGTTCTCGAGGCGGTCTTTCGCCTCGGGCTTCTTGTCCTCTTCGAGCTCTTTCTTGTAGCCCGACTCATCGAGCACGCGCTCGATGAGGTCGTCCATCGCGAGATTGCCCGCCGTCGCCATGGTATTGAAGAGGAACGTCGTGAACAGTTCGAGCGGCTTCTTCACGCGCGCCGTGATGCCGGGAATCGTCGCGAGCATGTCGGGGTTCGAGATCACATCGAACAGCGTGAGTTCTTCTGCCGCCGCGTAATCGACGAGCTTTGCGACGCTCGTCGCGCCGAGGCCGCGCTTCGGCACATTGATGATGCGCAAGAGGCTCACGTCGTCGAGCGGGTTGAAAATGACGCGCAAATAGGCGACGATGTCCTTGATTTCCTTGCGGTCGTAGAACTTCAGCCCGCCGACCATCGTGTACGGGATGTGCGCGGCCATGAGGCCTTCTTCGAGGATGCGGGACTGCGCGTTCGTGCGATAGAGCACGGCCATGTCGCCGTAGTCGGCGTTGAAGATCGTCTTTTGCTTCATCATCGTCGTCGCGATGAAATGCGCCTCGTCGCGTTCGTCCGTCGCCTGGTACGTCGTGACTTTTTCGCCTTCGGGATTTTCCGTCCAGAGCGCTTTCTTCTTGCGCTCCGTATTGTGCTCGATGACGGCGTTCGCCGCCGCGAGGATCGTCTTCGTCGAGCGATAGTTCTGCTCGAGCTTGATCGTCGTCGCGTCGGGATAGTCGTTCTCGAAATCCATGATGTTGCGGATGTCGGCGCCGCGCCAGCCGTAGATGGACTGATCCGCATCGCCGACGACGCAAAGATTCCGGTGGCCGGCCGCGAGGATCTTCGTCAGCTGGTACTGCGCGCCGTTCGTGTCCTGATACTCGTCGACGAGGATGTACTGGAAGCGGCGCTGGTACTTCTCGCGGATGTCCTCATTTTCTTCGAGCAGCGTCACGGACACCATGAGCAGGTCGTCGAAGTCGAGCGCGTTGTTGTCGCGCAATTTTTTCTGATAAATATCGTAGACATCCGCGACCTTCTGCTGGAAAAAGCCGTCCGCGAGCTTGCGGAAGGTGCGCGGCCCTTGCAGCTGGTTCTTCGCGTTCGAAATGGCGTTCAGGATGCTGCCCGGCGTGTACTGTTTCTCGTCGAGTTCGAGCTGCTTCAGCGCGTCCTTGATGACGGCCTGGCTGTCGCTCGTGTCGTAGATGACGAAATTCTTCTTGTAGAGCTCCGTCGCCTCGATCTCACGGCGCAGGAAGCGCGCGCAGAACGAGTGGAACGTGCTGAGCCAGACGTCTTTCGCCGCCGCGCCGATCATGCGCTCCGCGCGCTCCTTCATCTCCGTCGCGGCCTTGTTCGTGAACGTGATGGCGAGGATGCGGTACGGCGCGACGCCGTGCGCGAGGAGGTTCGCGATGCGGCACGTGAGGACCTTCGTCTTCCCCGAGCCCGCGCCCGCCATGATTAAGAGCGGCCCTTCCATATGCTCGACGGCTTGTTTCTGCATGGGATTGAGCCCTTCGAAAATATCCAAAATTGATTCTCCTTAAAAATCAAATAAAATACCGCTCCTGCAAGCAGGAGCGGCAAATCTCAGAGGAGCTGATGATGCAATGAATCCATTCAGATTGCCGCAGATTTTTCGTCCTATTAAGGCGACAAACCGCAAGGCGTAGCAGCGCTACGTCGAGGATTTGTCAACGCAGAGAGGGCGGAAAAGATGCGGTAAGATGGATGGATGAATGCATCAGCAGTTCCTCATTTCTTTTCCTTGATGCGTTTGACCGCTTCCGAGAGCGGCGGGATGATCTGCTTCTTGCGGCTCATGACGCCCGGCAGGTAGACATGCGTGCCGCTCGCGTCTTTCTTGAACGCTTCGCCGATCAGCGTCTTCGGCGAGCCCGTGTACAGGAGGTACGTCGCCTCCTCGAGGATGTCCGTCACCATGACGAGGCTCATGTCGAAGCCTTCTTTTTCGCAGATGGTCGTCATCGCTTCGATGAGCTGCGGCTCGAGGTCGAGGACTTCCTTCGGATCCATGACGGAAATCTGGCTGACGATGATGCGGTAGTCGCCGATTGTGAACTCCTTGAGGTCGTTTTTCGCGATTTCCATCGGCGTCATGTCACCGATGCCCGAGCCCGCTTTCAGCATGGCGAGGCCGTATTCCTGGATGTCGACGCCCGCGATCTCCGCGAGGCGCTCCGCCGTCTTCTTGTCGTACGGCGTGCACGTTGGGGACTTGAAGAGCACCGTGTCGGAAATGATGGCCGACAGCAAGAGGCCTGCGATGGACTGCGGGATGTCGATGTCGCGATGCCAATGCATGTTCGCGACGATGGTCGCCGTGCAGCCGACCGGCTCGGCGTGCGTGTAGATCGGCTCGCTCGTCTGGATGCCGCCGAGGCGGTGATGGTCGACAATCTCGACGATCTTCGCTTCCTCGATGCCCTCGACGGCCTGGCCACGCTCATTGTGGTCGACGAGGATGACGCGGTCGCGTTCCGGCATCGTCAGCTCGTCGCGGCTCACGAGGCCGACGAGGCGACCGTTCTCGACGACCGGGTAGTTGCGGTAGCTCGTCTCTTCCATCGTGCCCTTGATGTCCGACAGCAGGTCGAGCGGCTTGAAGCAGACGGGATCCTGATGCATGATGCGGCGCACCGGCACACACTGGTTGATGAGGCGTGCCGCCGTGTACGTGTCGTACGGCGTCGAGAGGACGAACATGCCGCGCTCCTCCGCCTCCTCGAGCACGTCCGGGGCAACGCGGCCGTCGCCCGTGATGACGAGCACGGAAATGCCCTGCTTCACGCAGTCGATCATCGTCTCATCATGGCGGTCGCCGATGAGCACGATGTCATGCTCTTTGATGTGCTCCTTGATAGACTGCAGCGAGCCCGCCGCGATACGGACTTCGCCCTGGATGAAATCGCTCTCGACGCCGCCGACGAGGACTTTCGCGTCGATGGCCGCGATGATGTCGCGATAGCGCACGCGCATGTCGGCGAGGTTCGCCATGCCGAGCTCCTGGAAATAGCGCTTCGCGAGGTCGGAGACCGTCACGATGCCGACGAGGATGCCCTTGCTGTCCGTGACCGGCACGGAGCGCAGGTCATGGTCGCGCATGATTTCGCCGAGCTGGCGCAGCGTGTCGTGCTGCTTCACGACGATCTTGCAGTCGAGCAGCACATCCTTGACGCGCGGGTAGAGGTCTGTCAGCAGCAGCGGCTGCTCGACATGGAAATGCTCGAGCGCAAACTTCGTCTCCGCGTTCACCTTGCCCGCGCGCGCCGGCACGACGTTCTCGCCAAGCGCCTGCTTCAGATGCGCATAGCCGATGGCCGAGCAGATCGAGTCCGTGTCCGGATTGCGATGGCCGATCGTATAAATGGGTTTTGTGTTTCTCATGGGAAAAAAATCCTCCAATCGCGCAGCCCCTCGGCCGTCGTCCGCCAAGAGGCCTGTTTTGTGTCTGTCTTCCATTATATAAAAAATCCGCGCAAGCGTCTACCCTTGCACGGTGATTTTCCGTATAATAGGACGTAGTTTTCACAAAGCAAAGAGGTGTCCCGTTTTGAAAATCAACTTGCCCCAAACCTATTTTTCGAAGCTCCTGCGTGCCGTCGTCGAGTTCGACATGATTGCGGATGGCGACAAGATACTCATCGGCGTCTCGGGCGGCAAGGACAGCATCTTCCTCGCCTACGCACTCGCGATTCTGCGCGAGCGGCTGAAAAAATCCTTCACGCTCGGCGCGCTGACGATCAACCCGATGTTCCCGGAGAAGACGTTCGACACGGAACGCATCCGCGCGTTCCTCGCGGAGCTCGCGATCCCGTACGATGTCGTTGACGTCGACATCGCCGGCGCGATTGAAGCGCAGCAAGACAAATCGCCGTGCTTCACGTGCGCGTTCTTCCG
>NZ_JALFCU010000075.1 GCF_022771645.1 Selenomonas sp. | reverse complement strand
GCCGTCATCAAGCGCGCCCGCCGCGTTGAAATAACGCAGCGACACGTAGCGGATGCCGTCGGCGCGGCTGACCCATTTCATCATTTTTTCCATCGTGCGCTTCGTCTCGCCGTACGTGTTCGTCGGGTTCGTCTCGTCATCTTCCATAATGGGGATGCGCTTCGGCTCGCCGTAGACGGCCGCCGTCGACGAGAACACGATCTTGTCCACATGATGGCGCACCATGGCTTCCAGCAGGACCTGCATGCCGTAGACGTTGTTGTTGAAATACTTCAGCGGCTTCTCCATGCTCTCGCCGACGAGCGAATTCGCCGCGAAATGGATGACGGCCTCGATGTTGTTTTCGGTAAAAATCTTGTCGAGCACGGCCGCATCGCGGATGTCGCCCTCATAGAATTTCGCTTTCGGGTTCAGAGCGCCGCGATGGCCGGTCTGGAGGTTGTCGACGATGACGACGTCCTCGCCCTTCGCCACGAGCTGATGCACAGCATGAGAACCGATGTAACCGGCGCCGCCACAAACGAGAATCGACATGATGGTCAAGTCCTTTCTGAATCGTTTCTAGTTTATCATGAAACGTTGACGTTTTCTAGTAATTTTTCTGTAAATCGTTTCGCAATCAGTCGATGCGATGCGTGCCCTCGGAGATGTTCGCGACGTAGAAGCTCGGCGCGTAGCCGATCTTTTTCGTGTAGCCTTCGGCGACCGTTTTCTTGAACGTCTCGATCGCGTCGTTCTTCACGAGGCTGACCGTGCTGCCGCCGAAGCCGGCGCCCGTCATGCGCGAGCCGATGACGCCCGGGATCTGCCATGCGATCTCCGCGAGCGTGTCGAGCTCCTTGCCCGTGACGTCGTAGTCGTCGCGCAGCGAGAAATGCGACTCGTTCATGAGCTTGCCGAACTTTTCAACGTCATCGTTTTCCAGCGCGTCGACCGCTTCGAGCGTGCGGTTGTTTTCATAGACGGCGTGACGCGCGCGCTGGCGCTCCAAGGGCTCGCTGATATAGCCTGCGATTTTATTGAAGTCTTCGTTGGAAAGCTCGCCGAGGGCGGAGAGCTCGGGCTTCACTTCCCTCAGCTCGTTCAGCGCATGCTCGCACTGCGCGCGGCGGACGTTGTACGCGCTCGACGCGAGGCTGTGCGGCTTGTTCGTGTTCGTGATGACGATGCTCGCGCCATCGAGCGCGATCTTGCTGTAGCGGTACTGCAGCGTATTGCAGTCGAGCAGCATCGCGCAATCCTTCTTGCCCATGCCGACGGCGAACTGGTCCATGATGCCGCAGTTGACGCCGACGAACTGGTTCTCCGCTTTCTGCGAGAGCTTCACCATCTCGAGCATATCAAGGCCGAAGCCGAACGTCTCATTGAGGATGACAGACATGAGCACTTCGAGCGAGGCCGACGACGACAGGCCCGCGCCGCCCGGCAGCGTGCCATGGATGACGATGTCGAAACCATGCCCCGCTTTGTGGCCGGCCTTCTCGAAGACGTCGACGACGCCCATGAAATAATTCGCCCAGTTCTTCGCCTTTTCATAGACGAGGCCCGTCATCGGGAACTCGATGACGCCCGCGTCCGCGAGGTTCACGGAGTAGACGCGCGTCGTGCTATCCGCGCGATCCGCGACGACGGCGTACGTGCCGAGCGAGATCGCGCACGGGAACACATGCCCGCCGTTGTAGTCCGTGTGCTCGCCGATGAGGTTCACGCGGCCCGGGGAAAAATACGAACGCTCCGCGTCCTTGCCGAATTTTTCCTTGAAAACTTTCTTCATCTCATCGAGATACGCGCGGACCTCTTGATCGACCTGTGCCATGACTGTTTCCTCCTGCTTCCCGTTTCCTCGGAACTTCGTCCGATTCTAAAGTTGTAAACGTTTTCCGAAATGCTTTGAAAGAAAAGCAAGCGCCTTCGCGTACTTGCTTTCTCTCTTTTTCTTCCTGTTTGCTATTGTAGACCATCCGCTTGCGCTTGTCAACAAGTTTTTGTAAACGATTTCTGCTTTTTGCAGAAAAACAGCGGGGCATACGCCCCGCTGAAAAAACCGGTTCAATCCTGCCGATAGAATTTCACGTTGTCGATCGAGCCCCAGTCGTCGGCCTTGCCTGTGAGGTCGATGGCGACGGTCGCCGTGCCGCCGCGCACCTCGATGTCTTTGACGCGCGTCGTGCTCCAGACGTTCCAGCCCGTGTCTTTGATGTCGGCGCTCTTTTCCACATCGCCGGACGTGACGACGAGGCGGTACGAAACGGCATCGCCTTTGCCCTGCGTCGAGACCTCGGCCGTGTAACGGCCGTCGGGCAGGCCCGTGACGGTCTGGTACACGGTGAAGTGGAACGGCGTGCCGAGCCAGTAATGGAGCGCGCCCGCGCCGAGCGCGTCGCCCTTGCCGCTCTTGAGGTCGACGGCACCCTTGTCGCCGTCGATCGTCCAGCCTTCCATCGTCATCGTGTCGAAGTCGCCGTTCTGCAAGAGATTCGCGCCCTGCGCGATCGTGATGGAGGCGTCGACGGTCTCGGGGATGCCGGCGACCGTGCCGTGCACCGTGTAGCTGCCGGCCGCGTCAAAGGCAGGCGCATCCTGCTCCCACGTGACGGCGAGGTCTTCCGTGTGATCGTCGGAGAACGTGACGTAGACCGTCTGCGGCAGCTGCACTGGCACGCCCGTGCCGCCCGCAAGCTTCACGGGCTCGATGCTCGTGACGGTCGGCGCGATCGTCGGCAGGCTCTGGTCGGCAACGTCCTTGTAAACATCCCACGAGTCGAGCGCCTTGCCGTGCTCGTCGAACATCGCGAGGTTCTCCCAGTTGTTGCCCTCGCCGTTCTTCCAGCCCGCGCCCGGGACGGCGTACCAGTCCGGCTCCCAATAGAACGAGCCGAGGCCGCGGCCGCCCGGAATCTTCGAGAGGCATTCCATGACGGTCCTGAGCCCCGTCGCTTGGCCCTGCACCGTCGGCAGCACGCCGGCCTTGCGCGCTTTCGCACCGTCAAAATGGTTCGACGCGCCGTCGAAGTCCTCCGTCGTCCAGCCGAACGCCGTCTCCGCGACGACGATGTCCTTGTCGTAGCGCGCGCTGATGTCGTCGACGTTCTCCTGGAACTTCGAGAACGCGCCGTGCCAGAACGGATAGTAGCTGAGGCCGATGATGTCGTAATCCGTCACGCCATTTTCCGTCAGCATGTCGAAAAACCGGCGGTACAAGTCATTGTCCGTGCCATCCGGCAGATGGATCATGAGCGGCGTCTTGCGCTCGGGGTCGCAGTCGCGCACGGCCGTGAGGCCGGCGTTCATGAGACGCGAGAACGCTGCGCCATTGTCGTCGCTCGGCAGGCGGCCGATGGGCCAGAGCATGCCGGATTTCAGCTCGTTGCCGATCTGCACCATTTCCGGCTGCTCGCCGGCCTGCTGGAAGTCCGTGAACACTTTCTTCGTGAAGTCATAGACGTCCTGCACGAGCTGGTCCTCGTCGTCGTTTGCCCACGCCTTCGGCGTGTGCTGCTGGCCGGGATCGGCCCAGAAATCGCTGTAATGGAAATCGAGCAGCACCTTCAGTCCGAGCGCATGCGCGCGCTTCGTCAGCGCGAGCGCCCGCGCTTCGTCGACGTCGCCGCCGCCGCCCGGGCCGTCTTTCGGGTTGTTCCAGAGCCGCACGCGGATCCAGTTCACGCCGTGGTTCTTCATGATCTGCAGCTCGTCCATGCGCGTGCCGTCCGTATCGGAGAACTTCGCGCCGACGGCTTCCATCGCGGGAAGCATCGACACATCCGCGCCCATGATGAAATCCTGCCGCAGCCCCGGAATCGGGTTCACCTGCACAGCCGCCTCCGCCGGCAGCCCCCAAGCGATCGCCCCCGCCGCCAGCGCTGAGAGCACGAGATTCCGCAACGTCTTCGTTTTCATCGGATCACCTCATAAAAAATCTATGCCTCAATTCATTGCTTTCATTATCCTTCATTTCCGTTCCGTCGTGTTTTCACGTTTTGAAAATGCTTTCACGGCGCGCAAAAAGCATTTTGCGCAACAAAAAACTTCCGCAGTCGCGTTGCAACTGCGGAAGCTCGAAGTGTTTTGTCTGTGCGTTTTTTACATCAGCATCGACACGGCGGCCGAGCGGCTGTGGTTGTTGATGCCGCCCAAGGGCCCCATGACGGACTGGTTGAAGTTCTGGAGGCCGGCCTTGATGGCGAAGAGAGCGGCCTGCTGGAGCGTGTTGCTGCTCGCGAGGTTCACGGACTCCTTTGCGATGTCCGTGTCGCCTTCGGTGCTCGCGGTGTCGTAGAGCATCTCGCTCTGCGTCGTGAGGTTGCTCTCCTGGTAGCCGAGCCCCTGCTGCGCGGCGCCGATCGTCGTCGTCTGGTCGAGCGCCGTATTCAGGGCACTGTCCACTTTGTCGAGCGACGCGAGGATGCCGTCGCGGCTGCTGAAATCGAGCGTGCTGTTGCCCTGCTCGTCCGTGAGGCCGAGGCCTTTCGACGAGAGATCGGCGAGGCTGACGTTCGTGTAGCCATCGACGCCCTGCACGGCGACGGACTGCGTGCCGTTCAGGAGCTGCTTGCCATTGTACGTCGCCGTCGCGGCGTTCTCGTCGATGCCGGCAATCGTCTGGTTCACGCTCTTCTGGAGCGTCGCGAGATCCGTGTCGCCGTTCGTGCCGTTCGCGGCATTGAGGAGCGTCGAGCGCAGGCTCGTCAGCATACTGACGGTGTTGCCGGCCGCACCGGCCGCCGTATTCAGCATGGCGTTCGCGTTCTGCGTGTTCGCTTTCGCCTGCTCCGTCGCGCCGATGTTCGAGTACGTGCGCTGGAGCGTCGCGTAGCTGGCCGGGCCGTACGCAGCGCTCGGGTATTTCGAGCCCGTCGCGATGCGCTGGATGCTCTGCGAGGACGACGCGCTGTTGGTATTGTATGTGCGGAGTGAGCTGTTCAGTCCGCTGAGGATGCTGTTGATGCTCATCTCGGATCATCCTTTCCCTTTCATCGAGGTCAAACTATCCCTATACCTGATTGCAGTATAGGCGAAAAGGATGAAGATTTCATGGAAGTTTCTTATTTTCTATGTGAAATTATTTTCGTGCAGCAGCGACGGCGGCGAAGGCCTTGCCGGCCGCCTCGATCGTGCGGTCGATGTCCTCGTCCGTGTGCGCGCCGCTCATGAAGAGCGTCTCGAACTGGCTCGGGGCGAGGTAGATGCCCTGCTCGAGCATGGACTGGAACCAGACTTTGAACGCCTCTTGGTCGGACGCGCACGAGTCGTCGAAATTCCAGACTTCGTGCTCGTTGAAGAAAATGCCGAACATGCTGCCGGCCTGATGCGCCTGGATCGTGACGCCGGCTTTTTTCGCCTGCTCCTGCCAGCCGAGCAAAAGCTTTTTCGTCTTGAGTGTGAGGACGCGGCTGTAGTCGGGCTGGCCGGGCGCGGGCTCCGCCGTGATGATCTTCAGCGTCTCGATGCCGGCCGTCATGGCAAGCGGGTTGCCGGAGAGCGTGCCGGCCTGATAGACGGGGCCGGCCGGCGAGACCTTTTCCATGATGTCGCGGCGGCCGCCATAGGCCGCGACAGGGAGGCCGCCGCCGATGATCTTGCCGAGCGTCGTGAGGTCCGGCGTGATGCCGTACGCGGCCTGCGCGCCGCCAAGCGACGCGCGGAAGCCGCACATGACCTCGTCGAAAATCAGGAGCGTGCCGTGCGCCTGTGTGAGCTCGCGCATCGTGCGCAGGTAGCCCTGGCGCGGCGGGACACAGCCCATGTTGCCCGCGACCGGCTCGACGATGACGGCGGCGATTTCGTCGCCGTGCTCGTCCATGATCTTTTTGAGCGCGTCAACGTCGTTGTACGGCACGGTCAGCGTGTCCTGCGCCGTGCCTTTTGTCACGCCCGGCGAGCTCGGCACGCCGAACGTCGCCATGCCGCTGCCGGCGTTCACGAGCAGGCTGTCGCTGTGGCCGTGGTAGCAGCCGATGAATTTCAAGATCTTGTCGCGTCCCGTATAGCCGCGCGCGAGGCGCAGCGCCGACATCGTCGCTTCCGTGCCGGAGTTCACCATGCGGATCATTTCGACGGACGGGTAGACGGACTGCACGAGCTTCGCGAGCTCGGACTCTAAAAGCGTCGGCGCGCCGTAGCTTGTACCGCGCGTCACAGCCTCCTGCAAGGCTTTCACGACATTTGGATGCGCGTGGCCGACGACCATCGGCCCCCACGAACCGACGTAGTCGATGTATTCGTTGCCGTCGATGTCAAAAATGCGGTCGCCCACGGCACGCGCGATGAACGGCGGATTGCAGTCAACGTTCGCGTACGAACGGACGGGGCTGTTGACGCCGCCGGGCATCAATGTTTTTGCTTCGTTGAAAGCGGCGAGGGATTTCGAAAGGTTCAGCATAGATGTTCCTCCATGTGATTGCGGTTTTGCGTGCGCGCACCGGCGACATCGAATGGCTTGCACGTTCATGAGTCGTGCAAGCGACCCGCTCCTGGTGCTGCGCTTCGCTCCGCACCTGTCCTCTACCTAAAGGATAAAGCGACCTCTAAGCGCTAAAGCGCTAAGAGTCTGCTTTTCCCTGAGGGAGAGGCTTTCTCTATCGATACTCAATTCTCTTCACGTAACCACTTGGCCGCATCGATGGCGTGGTACGTGATGATGCAGTCGGCGCCGGCGCGTTTCATGCTCGTGAGCGTCTCGAGGACGATGCGCTTCTCGTCGATCCAGCCGTTCGCGGCGGCGGCTTTCACCATCGCGTACTCGCCGCTGACGTTGTACGTCACGATCGGCAGCGTGATGCGGTCGCGCACCTGGCGCACGATGTCGAGGTACGCAAGCGCCGGCTTCACGATGATCATATCCGCGCCTTCCATGACGTCGAGGTCCGTTTCCTTCATCGCCTCGCGCGTGTTCGCCGGATCCATCTGGTACTGGCGACGGTCGCCGAACTGCGGCGCGCTGTCGGCGGCGTCACGGAACGGGCCGTAGTAGCCCGAGGCATACTTGACGGCGTAGCTCATGATGGAAACATTGAGGAAACCGTGCGCATCAAGGTCTTCGCGGATGGCGGCGACGCGGCCGTCCATCATGTCGGACGGCGCGACGATGTCCGCGCCGGCCTCGGCCTGCGACGTCGCGACTTTCTGCAGCAGCGCGAGCGTCTTGTCGTTGTCGACGTAATGGCCTTCGAGGTGGCCGCAATGGCCGTGCGTCGTGTACTGGCAGAGGCAGACGTCGCCGACGATCATGAGGTTCGGGACTTCCTTTTTGATGGCCGCGATGGCGCGCTGCACGGGGCTCGTCATGTCCCACGCCGAACTGCCGTCCGCGTCCTTGTACTCCGGCAGGCCGAAGACTTCGACGGCCGGGATGCCGAGCTCGTCAAGCTCTTTCGCGAGCTCGACAGCGCGGTCGACGGAGAGATGATAGCAGTCCGGCATGCTCGGGATTTCTTCCTTCACATTCGTGCCGGGCACGACGAAGATCGGGTAAATGAAATCCTTCGGCGAGAGCGTCGTCTCGCGCACCATGGCACGCATGTTCGGCGTGATGCGCATGCGGCGGGGACGGAGTTTTTGGGTGTACATCGTGATGCATCTCCTATGAAAAGTGACTTGAAAGCAAACTGTATCGTTCTATTGCCGAACATCCCTTTTACAGCAGCCTTCCCCTCAGGGGAAGGTGGCCCCGAAGGGGTCGGAAAGGGTCCCCTGTACGTCCGGTGGGTTCGTAGGGCGTAACTCTTCGCGGGTGCGCGCACGAAAAGGTACAAGTACCTGCGCGCACCGGCGACATCAAAGGGTCTGCGAATTCAAAGGCCATGCAAGCGACCCTCTCCTGGCGCTGCGCTTCGCTCCGCGCCTGTCCTCTACCTAAAGGATAAAGCGACCTCTAAGCGCTAAAGCGCTAAGAGTCTGCTTTTCCCTAGGGGAGAGGCTGCTGTATTCGTTACGTTCAACATCCTATCGAAACAGATCGATTGCTCCTCAAAATTTACAGCTTCCCGCGTATCGCCGCGACCAGCCCGTCAATCGTATACGTCTCGGCAACGATATCCGGCTCGATGCCGTTCTTCCGCGCGGTCTCGGCGGTGACGGGGCCGATGCAGGCGGTTTTCGCGTGCTTCAGCGGTTCGCTCGTGCCGAGGATCTTGACGAGGTTCGTGACCGTCGAGGAGCTCGTGAAAGTGACGATGTCGTATGCGCCCTGCGTGAGGTCCTGTGCGAGGGCGGCACCATCGGCGTCTGCCGCGACGGTCTGGTAGACGGGGGCGACGTCGACGGTATGGCCCTCTTCCCGCAGTTTCTCCGGCAGGATTTCGCGCGCTTGCTCGGCGCGCGGAATCAGGATGTTCGCGTGCGGCGGGAACTTGCCTTTGATGGCTTCCAAAATGCCTTCGGCGCGGTAGACGGCCGGCACGACATCGGCGCGGATGCCGTAGGCGGCGAGCTTTTCCGCCGTCGCCGAACCGATGGCCGCGATCTGCGCGTAACCGAGCGCGCGCGTGTCTTTTCCCGCCTTCGCGAGACGGGAAAAGAAGCGTTCGACACCGTTCGCGCTCGTGAAGATGAGCCATTGGTAGTCGCAGAGCTTTTCAATCGCGGCATCAATCGCCTGATAGCCGTCGGACGGGCCGGCGAGGGCGATGGCCGGCACTTCGCGGACGTCTGCGCCGAGGGTTTCGAGTGCCGTCGTCAGCTTCGATGCCTGCGCACGGGCGCGCGTGACGAGCACACGCTTGCCGAACAGAGGACGCTGCGCGAGGTTATCGAACCACGCGAGCTGATCACGCAGTTTGACCACTTCACCGACGATGAAGATGGCCGGCGGCTTGAGGCCGGCTTTTTCCACGTCTGCCGCCGCTGTGCCGACGGTCGTCGTCAGCACGCGCTGTTCGGGCTTCGTGCCCCATCGGATGACAGCGGCAGGCGTATCAGCGGGACGGCCGTATTTCACGAGGTTTGCCGTGATGGCGGGCAGGTTCGCGATGCCCATGAGGAAGACGATCGTATCCGTCGCCGTCGCGAGCTTTTCCCAGTTCACGTCACCGTCCGTCGTCGGGTCTTTGTGCCCCGTGACGACGGCGAACGAACGCGCGATGGCGCGGTGCGTGACGGGGATGCCGGCGTAGGCCGGCACGGAGATCGCGGACGTGACCCCCGGCACGATCTCAAACGGCACGTTTTGCTCGCGCAGGACGAGGCCTTCCTCGCCGCCGCGGCCGAAGACGAACGGGTCGCCGCCCTTCAGGCGCACGACGGTCTTGCCCTCTTTCGCTTTCGCCGCGAGGAGTTCGCTGATGTCGCCTTGCTTCATCGTATGATGCGCCGACTGCTTGCCGACGTAGATGCGCTCGGCAGATGCCGGCGCCCAACCCAAAATGCGCGGGTCGGCGAGGTGGTCGTAGACGACGACGTCGGCCTTTTTCAGGCACTCGACGGCCTTCAGTGTGACGAGGCCATAGTCGCCCGGGCCGGCGCCGACGAGGTATACCATTGCGGGATTTGTGGTCATAGGTTCTCCTTTATTTCCGATCGAGCAACAATCCGATTTCATGCATGATCTCGATGCCGCCCGCATCAAGCAATTTGTCTGCGAGCCGCGTGCCGAGCGTTTCGGCATCCGCTTTCTTGCCCGTCACGCTGTCGCGGTAGAGTCGTTGCCCATCGAGCGACGCAATCACGGCTTCGACATTCAAATCTCCGCCGTCTGGCGTGGCGTAGACGCCGACGGGGACTTGGCAGCCGCCTTCGACGCGCGCAAGAAACGCGCGCTCGGCCTTCGCGCAAGAAGCCGTTGCTTCGTCGTTCAGGAATGCGACGAGGTCGCGCACCCTCTTGTCCGCCGTCCGCGCTTCGATGGCAAGCGCCCCTTGGCCGACGGCAGGCAGCATCACGCTCGTCGGCAAGATGGTATCGATGCGGTCCTGGAAACCAAGGCGCTTGAGCCCGGCAACGGCGAGCACGATCGCGTCAAAGATGCCATTTTCCGCATCATCGAGCTTCGCGAGGCGCGTGTTGACATTGCCGCGCAGGTCCCGGATGTCGAGGTCGGGCCGCACGTGCAGGAGCTGTGCCTTGCGGCGCAGGCTCGACGTGCCGACGACAGCGCCTTTCGGCAGATCATCAAGCGAAGAATAGTAGTTGCTGACGAGTGCGTCGCCCGCGTCCCTGCGCTGCGTGATGGCCGTGATCGTGAGGCCGTCCGGCACTTCCGTCGGCATGTCTTTGAGGCTGTGGACCGCGATGTCGATCTCTCCATCGAGCATGGCCTGCTCGATCTCTTTCGTGAACAGGCCTTTGCCGCCGATCTTCGCAAGGGGCGCGTCGAGGATCTTGTCGCCTTTCGTCGTCATGAGGAATTCTTCGACGATGAGGCCAGGGTACTCCGCCCGCAAGCGCTCCGCGATGTAATCCGCCTGCCAGAGCGCGAGCTTGCTGCCGCGCGTGCCGATCGTGACCGTTTCCATCGGGAGTTTTTTCCCTGCGGGGATGCCCATCGGCTGCGCTTCGTTCATCTGCTTCATTTCGTTCCTTCCGTCCCTTCCGTTCCTTTCGTCCCTTCCTGCAAGGATTCGCCTGCCCGCGCATGCTGGGCATGACGCTCTTCGCGCGTGCCGGTCTCGCCGAGCGTGTCGAGCTTGAAGAGCGCCCGCATGGCGTCGATATAGAACCGCTCGTCCGGCGTGCCGGCCGAGGCATTGATCTTCATCATGGGCGTGCGCAGGATCTTGCGCACGATCATCCGCGTCATGTGGTCGATGTGACGCCACTCCTTCGCGTCGAGCGCGGCGAGCTTCGCATGCCAGCGGCGCATCTCGCGCTGGCGGATGCGTTCGCAGCGGCGCGACAGCAGCGCCATGAGCGGCTGCAGGCGCAGGTATTGGAAGCGGTCCTCGATGGAGCGGATTTCCTCTTCGACGATGGTCTCCGCCGCCTTCGCTTCCTCGCGGCGCTCGGCCTTGTGCTCGTCGACGACGGCCTCGAGCGCGTCGATGTTGTAGAGCGTGATGCCCTTCACCTGTCCGACCTCGGGGTCGACGTCGCGCGGCACGGCGATGTCGATGAAAAACGCCGCCCGTCCGCGCCGCTTCGTCATGTACTGCTGCGCGTCCCACGGCTTCACGACGTAGTGCGGCGCACCCGTCGACGTCACGATGACGTCGGCGTCCGGGCACGATTTCAACGCCCCGTCGAACGGCACGGCCTCGCCCCGGAATTTCGCTGCGAGCGTTTCCGCGCGCTCGATGTGGCGGTTCGCGACGTAGATCTGCGTCACGCCGTGCGCGACGAGGTGCTCGGCCGTGAGCTCCGCCATTTTCCCCGCACCGAAGATCAGCGCCGTCTTGTTTTGCAAGCCGCCCAATTTTTCCGCAGCCAATTCCACGGCCGCGTAGCTGACGGACACGGAATTGAACTGGATGCGCGTCTCCGTGCGCACGCGCTTGCCCGTCGTGATCGCGCGGTGCATGAGCGTGTTCAGCACCGTCGACGTCGTGCCGGCCTCGCGCGCGATGGCGTAGGCCTCTTTCACCTGCGAGAGGATCTGCCCCTCGCCGAGCACGAGCGAATCGAGGCTCGCCGCGACGTGGAAGAGATGCCGGATGCAGTCCTCGTCCATGCGGACATAGAGATATTCGTCGATGTCCTCGTCCGTCCCCGCGAGGTCAAAGAAAAACTGCCGCACGGCCTCCAGCCCGTCGTCCGCCTCGTCGGCGACCGCGTAGATCTCGCTTCGGTTGCACGTCGACAGCACGACGACCTCGTCGAGCCCGGCGTAGTCGTTGAGATTCGCGAGGCCCTGCTGGATGGACGTTTTCGCGATGGAAAATTGTTCGCGCACCTCGACGGGCGCCGTCTTATGATTCAGCCCCAGACAAATGAGCTGCATGGATGACCTGCCCCTTTGCTTCCAATAAATGACCCGTTCGCACGAGCTCCAAAATTTCAGGGTTTAATGCCCGCCGCCAGAACGCTTCGCGGTCGCGCGCGGTGGCGAGCTTCTCCTTCACGCCCTCGCGCAGCGCCGCGACCGTTTCGAGCCAGTCGCCGAACGCCGCCGGGTAAAGCTCCTCCAGCTGCCGCCGGATCGCCCGCGACAATCCCGGCGAGCCGCCGTCCGTCGAAACGGTAAACATCAGCCGCCCGCGCGAAAAGCTCGCCGGCACCGTGAAATCCGACAGCTCCGGCTGCGCCGGCGCATTGACGAGCACGCCGCGCGCCTTCGCGGCGGTCGCCGCCCGCGCGTTCACCGCCGCATCGTCCGTCGCGCAGACGACGAGGAACGCGCCGTCGAGGTCGCGCTCCTCATAGCCGCGCCGCTCCCAACGCACGCGCCCTTCCATCGCGAGGCTCGCGAGGTCGAGGACGGTCTCGGGCGCGACGACCGTCACGCGCGCCTCCGCGCGCACGAGCGTGCGCGCTTTCCGTAGCGCTACCGGCCCGCCGCCGAGCACGACGCACGGCCGCCCCTTCATCTCGAGATTCATCGCGTACTTCATGAAGAGCCTCCAAAAACATGAACCGCGTTCACAATCACAATCATTACTTTCGTCTATTGTAGCACGCAAAAGAAACCGTGTCCACGGCAAAGCCGCCAATGGACACGGTTTCTTTTCATGCTTCATGTTTTCTCAATACGGGATGCACGGCACGTCTTCGAGCCGCCGCGGCGCTTCGTCTCTTTCCACGCCGAACGTATGCAAGATGTTGTAGTTGCAGTCGCACGCGGCCGGGATGCGGCCGGCTTCGCGGATGATCTCGACAATCTTGTTTTCCGTCAGCGCGCGCGGGCTCGTCGCGCCGGCGTCGTGGAGGATCGTCTCCTTGTGCACCGTGCCGTCGATGTCGTCCGCGCCGAAGCCGAGCGCGACCTGCGCGACAGGGACCGTCAGCATGACCCAGTACGCCTTGACGTGCGGGAAATTGTCGAGCATCAGGCGCGAGATCGCCATCGTCCGCAGGTCGTCCCACAGGCTCGTCTGCTTCACGCGCTTGCCGAGCTCCGTGTGCGCCGGCAAAAACGGGAAGCAGATGAACGTCAAAAAGCCGTGCGTCTCGTCCTGGAGCGCGCGCAATTTCATCAAGTGGTCGACGCGCTCCTCGAGCGTCTCGATGTGGCCGTAGAGCATGGACGCGTTCGACCGGATGCCGAGCTCGTGCGCCGTGCGCGCGACCGCGAGCCACTCGTCTGCCGTCGCCTTGTTCGGGCAGAGCTCGCCGCGCACGCGGTCGGAAAGGATTTCCGCGCCGCCGCCCGCGATGGCCTGCAGGCCCGCCTCATCGCGCAAGCGCGTCAACACCTCGCGCACGGAGAGCCCCGACGTCTTCGCGAAATGCGTAATCTCGACGCCCGTGAAGCCTTTCATATAGAGCGACGGGAACGTCTCGTGCAGCGCGCGCACGATGCCGAGGTAATGCTCGAACGTCCACGTCGGGTGCAGCCCCGACACGACATGCAGCCCCGCGAGATCCGGGTCGCGCATCGCGTCACGCACGACGGCGATCGCCTGCGCCTTCGTCATCTCGTACGCGCCCGCGTCATCCGCATCGCGGCCGAACGCGCAGAACTTGCAGCGACTCGTGCAGATGTTCGTGAGGTTCACGTGGCAGTTCACATTGTAATAGACGATGTCGCCGTTCATGCGCCGCCGCACGATGTCCGCCATCGCGCCGAGCCACGCGAAATCGTGGCAGTGGAAGAGGCGCACGCCGTCCTCGCGCGACAGCCGCACGCCGCGCAAAATTTTTTCTTCGATGTCTTCATAGCCTTTCGAAGCCAGCAAAAACTTCTCCCCCTTGTTTTTCCGTCAACATTCGTTTGCATTATATCATTGTCTGTCTTATATTGGAAGAAAAGGTTTTGATGACACAAGCGGCCTCCGCCGGCTGTCAAGCCACAGAGGCCGCTTGCTGATGATGAAGGAGTTTCGTCATGCATCTTCTCCGTTTCCATGTGATCGCCGCGCTCGTGACGCTCGCCGTCCTCGCCGCGTTCGCGTGCTTCGCGGCGCACCGCACGATGCCGCGCGCGCAGGTGCACGTCGCCATCCTGCGCACGTCGTCCGATGACACCTGCCGCGCCGTGCAGCGCGGCATCGAGCGCGGCCTCGCGGATGCGGGCTACGTCGAGGGCGAGAACATCACGATCGACCGGCGCGGCGCCGACGGCGATCCCGCGCGCCTTGCCTCGCTCGCGCAATCCGTCGTCGCGAGCCAGCCCGACCTCATCTTCGCCGTAGGCTCAGAAGCCGCGAAGGCCGCCGCGCACCAGACGACGAAAACACCGATCGTCGGCGCTGCCGTCTCCGACTACGTCGCGGCCGGCCTCGTCAAAAACGAAGCCGCGCCCGGCACGAACGTCACGGGCGTCAGCGACCGCTACGACGTCGCGTCCGCCGTCACGCTCCTCAACGGCATGCTGTCCACGCACGACCTCGCCGTCGACCACGAAAAAAGCGGCGAAGCCGCCGCCGCCCTCGCCGCCCGCATCCTCGCCGGCCAGTCGCCCGCCCGCATCCCCGTGCAGTATGCGGCCGTGCGGTGAAAAATTTTCATCCATTCGCCAGTAGATACATGGCCAGCTGGTTCAAGCTCACGCCTTCCTCTTTCGCCCGCATCGCCAAACGCCGGTGCAAGCTCTTCGGAATGCGCAGGTTGAACCTGCCGCTGAACGCTTCGTCCTGGAGCGGCTCGGGAATCTCCACGCCATCCGTGAGCGCCGTGGAAAGCCACGCCGCCTTCGCATCCTCCAGCATCTCGAGGATTTCCGCTTTCGTCTCTCCCTGCGTGATGCAACCGGAGAGCTCTGGGATAGAACCGACATATCCGCCCGCTGGATCGGCTTCAATCACTTCCCGGTACGGGAGGCTCATGTAATACGCTAAATCTTTTTCCATTTTGAACACCTCACTCTGCATCGAGCGCCGCAATCACCTGACGAACATAAATCTCCTTCACATAAGCGCCATGCTTCGGAACGGTCAAAATCCTTCCGTTCTTGCGGAATGTATAGTGGCTGCTTCCTCCGCTCGGCTGTGTGCATTCATATCCGTACTTCGTCAAAATCTTCTTGAGCTCGTCGAATTTCACCGCTTTCGGATTGTTCCGGATGCGCAACAACAATTTCTCAAATTGACTCAAGTCTCGCGTCTCCTTTGTTTGTATAGTACCATATGCAGTATCATTTTGCAAGTCGCTCTTGACGTGAACTCCAGTCACGGCTATACTAAAGATATACGAAGGGAGCGTGATCCTCATGGCAACGACCATCGCCCGTTGGGGCAACAGCCAGGCCGTCCGCCTGCCGAAAGACATCCTCGCGCGCACGGGACTGCACGTTGGCGACAAGGTTTCCGTTTCGCAAGAGGGCTCATCCATCCGCTTGACGAAAGTGCCGCAGACGAAAGCCGAAGCGTTCCTCGAACGATTCGGCGACTTCCAAGGCAGTTGGCGCGCCGAGGAAGCGGACACGGGCGCTGCCGTCGGAAAGGAGCAGTTCGATGCATGACTTTCCGAAAGCCGGCGACATCATCACGATCGATTTCGACCCGCAAACCGGCCATGAAATCAAGAAACACCGCCCCGCGCTCGTCCTCTCGAACGATGCGTTCAACCGGCTGACCGGTCTCGTCATGGTCTGCCCGATTACCTCGACACATCGCGACTTCCCGTTGCGCATCACACTCGATCACCGCACGCACACGCACGGCGACATCCTCTGCGAGCAGCTGAAGTCCCTCGACTACAGAGCACGCCATTGGCGCTTCGCCGAGCCAGCGCCCGACGACATCTTTGATGCCGCGCTCGACATCGTGGACGCGATTCTCGGGAAATAGCTGCATATGCACACAAAAGTCCCCACAGGAGCTGTCCTGTAGGGACTTTTGCGCACACTCGCCATAGCGGATCGTGCCACGCACTTTCATGCTGTCACATTATTTCACAAGCTTGCCTTCCTCATACGTTTCTTCCGTAATCTCGCCTTGGCTGTACACAAGGAACTTTCCGTCTTTTTTCCCTTTGTAAAATTCTCCGCTATAAAGGGTGAACGGGGCTGCTGCTGCAATCGCGCTGACGGGAGATGCCATCGTGAAATTGTAGAGATTCCCTTTTCCATGGCGCAGGCCGTCCATGAAATATCCATCATATTCCAGCAAGCATACGCCGTCCCATTTCGGATTCGCCGCGCCCGATGCGGTTTTGAACTGCATCCCGTAACCATAGTAGCGCCCGCCCACAAACTTGCCGATGTAGACTGGCTGGATGACGCCGTCGATCACCTTGCAAATCATGCCTTCACCGTTCAAGGTTTTGCCTAAAAGGCTCTCGCTGTAGTATAGGTACTCGCCGTTGTCATCAAACTCATACGGATTCTCGCCGATCAACCGGAATTTTGTCGTCACGCGACGGAACTTTCCTTCTTTGTACAAGCGATTCAGTTCCTCCCGCCCGATGATGCCGCCGAACGGGATATCCTTCTTTTCGTCGACAAACTGCTCAACTTGCGGAATCTTATCGTATACGTTCCAGAGGATCGCGCTCGTAACCTCGTCGCACTTCTGGTCGCTATTCTTGTACTTGTCATACGGATTGCCGCTTTTCTCTTCCTGCGGCGTTTCCTTGGCAGTAGGGGCTTCCTGCGGCGCTTCTGCAGTCTTCTCCGCCGTCTGTTCCTGCTGTGCCGTATCCTTCGACGGGCTCGTATCGACGCTGGGATCGAACCCCACGCCGATCATGAGAACGATCAGCCCCACAAAACCGACCACGATGCCTTTCACGAGATAGAGCAGGCGCGGCCCCGTAAAGAGGAACCGAACCAGTGCGTACAATACATACAGCCAGAAGAGCACGCCGATTTGCTGAAACCACACATACCAAGGAAACGCATACAAATCATATACCAAGCCCGCACCGAGCAGCAGAAGGATGAATTTTGCCATGACGGGTCCGCTCCTTTCAGCATTTCGATGGAACCACGGAGCTTAGTAGTCTTCTACCTTCCAGATTTTCCCTCCGGAGAAAATGAATTTGAACATCCAGAGCCCTGTAAACAGGGAAAAGCCGCCGAACGTCTTTCCCGCCCGGAAGCGCTTGAACTCGCCGCTTTTCACTTGGAACGACAGCGGTCGGCTGGATCCGCCGCACCAAGGCATTTTCACGCGAATCTCGTGGATTCCCGGCGCTACTTGCACGCGAACCTTGTTTCCGCTGCCAACCCGGCCGACTTCCTGGTCGTCAATCAAGATGCGCATCTTGAAAATGACTTCAAACAAGCTGCTCGTCCGTTCCACTTCGATATCCGCAGGAGATGCCACATTCGTCGATGTCTCCACTTCTCCGGCCGGCGGTACGGATTCCATTGGCGTTTTTTTCACGTTGACAGCCGACAAAGCCTTTTCCTCAGGCACACTTTTTTCCTGTACATTCAACGGTTGTCCGCAAATTTCGCAAACCTCCACATCATCCGAATATTCCTTTTGGCACTTCTCACAAAACTTCATACGTGTCACTCCCTTTGGTCTTCCATCCCATTGACCATATAGTGATTTTTATTCACTATAGTTTCATTATACCCCTTTTATCTCTTTTGTAAAGAAGGAAAATTCACACATTTATCGCTGATTCAATGTTTCTCAAAAAAGTGATGTTAATTCACGGCTTTTCTCATTGCAACATCCCTACATAAAATAAGGAATAACAAGCAACCAGAGGTGAAGCATATGAACGTAACCGCCCTGCGGCTGCGGATGCTCCGCAAAGAGAAGCATTTGTCCCAACAGCAAGTCGCCGACGCGCTCGGCATCACGCGCACGGCGTACAACAAGTACGAGAGCGGCGTCACGGCGCCGTCGCGCAAGCTCCGCGAGCTCATGGATCTCTTCGGCGTCAGCGCTGACTACCTCCTCGGCAAGGATGCGGCCGCGCCCGAAACCGCGCATGACGACACGCGCATCGAAGGACAGCTGCGCAAATACCTCGGCCTCAGCGACGCCGGGCGCGGCATCGTCGACATCACACTCGACGCCGTCTACCAGCGCGAGCAGAAGGGCACGTCCGGCAGCGCGCCTTGACGCGCCCGCAACGTTCTGCCTCCCATGATACAAATGTCCCCGCAGGATTTGGTGTCCTGCGGGGACATTGTTTTTTCACCAATTGCCGAAATTCGCTGGCATCTCTCGCGGCACGAAGCTGATGGTGGAGCGCGCGCCGTAGATCTCGTGGTCGATGCCGCGCAGTTCGAGCGTCATGTCGTGGCCGGTGTAGCCTTCGCGGCCGGGGTCGGCGATGGCGAGGCCTGCGAGCGGGAGGTCGAAGTCGATGCTGCCGCCGGGTGCGAGCGGCGGGGCTTCGTAATTTTGCACCACTGTCTGCGTGCCGCCGTCGTATTCCATGTGGAGGACGGGCGCGGCAAATGTCTCCTGCGTCGTGTTCGTGACGTGGACGCGAACATGCCAATACGCATCGTCGGGGAACGTGCGCGCCGTGTCGTCGCCCGCCCACGTGCTCCAGACGCCCGCCGGGATGTAGACGGTGTTGCTCGCGTTGTTCACGGGGTAGTCGAACGCATCCGTCCAGGCGTTCCAGCAGTCGTCGTTAAAATAGTAGTGTGCGCGGATTTCTTCGCGCGGCGGCGCTCCGCTTGCGCCGCTGCTGTTCCCTGCCGCGCTGTTCGCATCATCGGGGGCAGCGCTACCTGCTGCCTGCGGCTTTGCGCCGTCCGATGGCGCTCCGCCGCCGATCTCCGTGACGGTCGTCCCGCCCGGCGGCATGCCCTCTTTCTTGCGTTCCGTTTCGCGCACATCCTCGCGGCGCGTGTCGGGCGCGAGCTCTTCGGGATGGCGCACGAGTTCTTCGACCGGCGTCGTCTCGAGCTCTTCGATTTTGCCCGGGTGCGTCTGCGCGAGGTAAAAGAGGTAGGCGGCGGCGAACACGAAGACGGTCAACGCGATTGCGAAACCTTTCGCCATGCGGAGGCGGCGGCCGTAGCGCACGTCGCGCACGAGCGCGGCGACCGAGGGGTAGCGGCGCTTCGGGTCGACCTCCGTCGCGCGATCGAGCACGCGCGCGAGGCTGCCATGGTACGCCGGGCCGAGGAGCTCGCGGACGGTCACGCCGAGCGCGTAGATGTCGCTGCGCGCGTCGGTCGCGCCGTAGCCGTACTGCTCCGGCGGCGCGTAGCCGCGCGTGCCGAGGTACGTCGTATCGGGCGCGCCGCCATGCATCATGCGCGCGGCGTCGAAATCGATGAGGCGCACGGTGCCGCCCGGCTGCTCGATGAGGTTGCCGGGCTTGATGTCGCGGTGGAGGATGCCGGCGCCGTGGAGGGCAGCGAGACCGTCCGCGAGCGCGAGCAGCATCGTGCGCGCTTCACGCTCCGTGAGATAGCGCCCGGTTTCGAGGCGGCGCGTCATCGGCTCGCCCTGCACGTATTCCTCGAGGACGTGCGTCTCGCCCGCCGCCTCGACGAAGGCGTAGACCTCCGGCCAGAGCGGATGCGCGAGCGCCTGGAGCTTTGCGAGCGGCAGGCCCGTGCGGCGGAGGCGCTTGTAGATGACGGGACGCCCCGCCGCGTCCGCGCCGAGCCAGACCTCACCGCGCGGTGTCTTGTGCAGGCAGCGGATCTTTTCGAACCGCCCGAGCAGATACGTGAGCGCCTCGTCCATATTTTCGCCCCCTTGCGCTTGTTCTTTCTTGTTTCTCATGATAAGATAAATGGAACAAATTGGCAAGGGGAGGCGCCGCCATGCAGGAAAAAGATACGGAAGAACTCGAAGAGGAACTCGCGGCTGCGCGCGACGTGCGCGAGTACTTCGCGGAGAACGCGGGCGAGCTCGTCGACCGCACGCTCGCTGAGCACCTCGCGCTGCTGCTCGCAGAGAAGAAACTCACGCGCTCGCTCGTCGCCGAGCGCTCCGGCCTCGACCGCACGTACGTCTATCACATCTTCAGCGGCGAAAAGCCGCACCCGTCGCGCGAAAAGATCCTCGCGCTCGCGCTCGCCATGGCGCTCACGCCGGACGAGGCGCAGCACCTCCTGTACTACGCCCGCCAGCCGCGCCTTTACGCGCGGAGCGTCTGGGACGGCATCGTCTACCACGCGCTCGAACGCCACGCGGGCGTCATCGAGACGAACGCGCTGATCGCGGAACTGCATGCGGGGGCGCTGCTGGAGTGAAGAATTTGGGGCTGTTGCAGTTCCACTATTTTCCCATCTGTTGCAAAACGTAACTACTACAGCAGCCTCTCCCAACGGGAGAGGGGGACCGCGTTAGCGGTGGAGAGGGTGTCGGAGGTACGACGTAACGTATACGAATAAAAGTTGAGTCGAAGGATGTTTAAAGCTTTTTAAAACATCCTTCGACTCGACTTTTTTATATGGAGTTATGCCCTACCTTCGACACCCTTTCCGTCGCCTGCGGCGCCACCTTCCCCGTAGGGGAAGGCTTCTTTATAAGAAACGCTCGGCAACAGATGTATGTGGAATCGGTTTAGCAAGTGCAACAGCCTCTTGATTCTCAGCAGATGCGCGGCACGAGGTTGCCGAGCGGCATGTCGACGATGCGGATGCCGCCGATGGTCGTGCGCAGGCCGACCTGGCCGTGCGCCGCATCCGTCGTCTCGCCGAGGACGACGGCGTCCTTGCCGTGCGGGTCGCTCTTCATCGCGGCGAGCGCCGCGTCGGCTTCGTCCGCCGGCACGAACGCGATGCACTTGCCCTCGTTCGCGAGATAGAGCGGATCAAAGCCGAGCATGTCGCAGACGCCGCGCACGGGTTCGCGGACGGGCACGGCGTCCTCGTCGATGAGGATGCCGACGCCGGAGGCCTCTGCAATCTCGTTCAGCACGGCCGCGACGCCGCCGCGCGTCGGGTCGCGCAGGACGGCGGTATGCGGTGCGGCCGCAAGCACGGCCTGCGTGAGGGTCGCCAGCGGCGCGCAGTCCGTCGTGATCTCGGGTGGGAGTTCGAGTCCGTGGCGGCCGGCGAGGATGGCGGCCGCGTGATCGCCGAGGTAGCCGGAGAGCAAAACCTTCATACCCGGGCGGACGTTTTTCGGGGAAATATCCACGCCGTCGATGAGTTCGCCGACGCCGGCCGTGTTGATGAAGATGCCGTCGGCCTTGCCGCGTTCGACGACTTTCGTGTCGCCCGTGACGATCTGCACGTGTGCCTCGGCCGCCATGTCGTGCATCGTCTGCACGATGCGACGCAGCTCCTCCACGGGGAAGCCCTCTTCGAGGATGAGGCCGCACGAGAGATATTTCGGCACAGCCCCCGTCATCGCGAGGTCGTTGACTGTGCCGCAGACGGCGAGCTTGCCGATGTTGCCGCCCGCGAAAAAGAGCGGACGGACGACATAGGAATCCGTCGTAAAGGCGAGCTTTCCCGTGGTGGAAAGTTTCGCTCCGTCGTGGAGCTCGTCGAGGAGCGGATTGGAAAAGGCGGGCTCAATTACATCGTGCATCAATTCCGCGCTTAACTTACCACCTGCGCCGTGAGCTAATGTGATTAAATGATCTGTCAAAAAGAAGGCCTCCTTCTAACCAAAGCCTTCCCCTCAGGGGAAGGGGGACCGCGAAGCGGTGGATAAGCAGACACACGGCGCTTTAGCGCCGATGTGATCGCTTATGCCGCTTGCGGCTAAGGGTCCCCTGTACGTTAGATGAATTCGCAGGGAATACCTTCTCGCGGGTGCGCGTATAAACGTCTTACTTAGAGACGTGCGCGCACCGGCGACATCAAACGGTCTACGAGTTCAAAGGCCGTGCAAGCGACCCTCTCCTGGCGCTGCGCTTCGCTCCGCGCCTGTCCTCTCCCTGAGGGAGAGGCTTTCCGTATTCGGCAGGCTCCGTTTCTGTCATTTTACTTCTGTTTTCCAAACTCAAATTTACCCTGCCCGTATTTGAACCAAGCTGCACAGACGCCCTCGACCGAGACCATGCACGGGCCGATGGCGTGCGTCGGTTTGCACGCCTTTGCAAAAAGCGGGCAGCTCGGCGGGCTGATGATGCCGCGCAGGACGTCGCCGCAGCGGCAGCCGGGGTGATTGCCGCCGACTGGGATGTCCATCGGCAGCAGGCGCTCGATGTCGTGCGCGGCGTGCGCCGCTTTCATGCGCAGGCCGGACTTCGGGATCACGCCGATGCCGCGCCAGGGCGCGTCGACGGGCTCGTAGACGCTTTCGAGGATGCGCCGTGCCTTCGGCGTGCCGCCCGGCTGGACGACGCTCTCGTATTCGTTCTCGATGCGCGCCTCGCCCGCTGCCGTCTGCTGCAGCAGGCGCACGAGCGCGCGCAGGATCGCGACGGGCGTAAAGCCTGCGACGACGCCCGGCGTGTGGTACTCGTCCGCGACGAACTGGAAGACGTCCGTGCCCGTGACGACGGAGACGTGGCCGGGCAGCAGGAAGCCGTCGACCTTTACTTCCGGGTCGGTCAAGAGTGCCTTGAGCGCTGGCGGCACGAGCTTCTGCGCCGAGAGCAGATAGACATTCGCGAGCCCTTGCTGCTCGGCCGCGAGCGTCAATGCCGCCGCCGTTGGCGCGGTCGTCTCGAAGCCGACGGCGAGGAACACAACTTTTTTGTCCGGGTTCTCGCGCGCGACAGCGAGCGTGTCGAGCGGCGAGTAGACGATGCGGATGTCCGCGCCCTCGGCTTTCGCCTCAGCGAGGCTGGATTTCGAGCCCGGCACTTTCAGCATGTCGCCGAACGTCGTGAGGATGACGTCCGCGCGGTGCGCATAGGCGATGGCCTTGTCCATGTAATCGTCCGCCGTGACGCAGACGGGGCAGCCGGGGCCGGAGACAAGCGCGACGCTCTCCGGCAAAATCTGCCGCAGTCCGGCACGGAAAATCGACACCGTATGCGTGCCGCAGACCTCCATGTAGCGGAGCGGCCGGCCGATCTTCGCGGCGAGCCTCTTGATCTCCGCGACGAGTTTCTGCGCCGCTGCGCGCTCTTCCGCTTTCGTCAGCGTGTTTTCTGCGCTCATGACAGCGCCTCCACGGCGCGCGGCGCGCCGTCCATTTCATTGAGCAGCGCGTACGTTTCTTCCGCTTCTTTTTCATCCACTTTCTGCATCGCGAAGCCCGCATGGACGAGCACGTAGTCACCGACCTGCGCCTCCGGCAGCAGCATGAGCGAGACGTCCTTCGTCACGCCCGAAAGCTCGACCTTCGCGAGCAAATCTTTGATTTCGATAATTTTGGCTGGAACAGCCAAGCACATGTAGAGGACCTCCCCAAATTCAGAGATATATGCATCTGTTGCCGAGCGTAGCATACACAGCAGCCTCTCCCTTTGGGAGAGGACAGGCGCGGAGCGGAGCGCAGCGCCAGGAGCGGGTCGCTTGCACATCCTCTGATTCCGTAGGTCGTTTGATGTCGCCGGTGCGCGCACGCACCCGTAACTTTTTCGTGCGCGCACCCGCGAAGAGCTACGCAATACGAATTCCTCTGCTGTGCAAGGGACCCTTTCCACCGCTTCGCGGTCCCCCTTCCCCGGTGGGGAAGGCTGCTGGAATTGTTACGCTCGCAATAGATGTAATGTTCTACCTTCCCATTAATTCTTCCCGGCGATAGCTTCCGCCACGCGATCCGTTTCCACAGCGCTCACGTGTTCTTTCGGCGTTGCCTCGATGCCCCACCGCCGCAGCTCCGCGAGCGCTTCTTCCACAACCTCCGGCACGAGCGCTTTCATCTCGTCCGAGAGCTCGACGCCGGCTTCGAGGTCGTACGGCTGCACGCCGAGGACGGTGACGGTCGGGATCTTGCGGCCCGTGACGGTGAGGAGCGCGAGGACGTCCTGGATGCCGACTTCGTGCGCCGAGATCTTGTCCTGGAAATGCGCGAGCACGTCGTCGTCGCGGAACGCGAAGCGCGTGCCAGGCTTTGCGTGGCCGTTGATGCTGTCGATGACGAGCAGCTTCTTCGTGCCCGTGACGAACTGCGTGAGCTCGATGCCGAGCGTGCCGCCATCGACGATCTGCACGTTCTCCGGGAAGTCATAATGCGCGTCGAGATATTCCGCGACGCGCACGCCGAAGCCTTCGTCGCGCAAGATCACGTTGCCGACGCCGAGGATCGTTACGTCGGACTGGAACAAAACATCATCCATGAATTTCCTCCTTAGTTCATGAAGTTCATCATTGTTTGGGAACGTGCGCGCACCGGCGATACGTTACTTTGTGCAAATAGTTAAGTCGTACAAGCGACCCGCTCTTGGCGCTGCGCTTCGCTCCGCGCCTGTCCTCTCCCTGAGGGAGAGGCTCCCAGAAATTCATATTCCACGATATGATCTCAATTTTTCTTTTGTTTCTTCGCGACGCCGGCGCGCAGCCAGTCGCACCAGGCGTCGATGCCGGCGCCGGTCGTACACGAGACTTCGTGGACCGCGATGCCCGGGTGGAGCATCTCGATGTCCTCTTTGGCGTTTGCAATGTTGAAATTGCAATACGGCGCAAGATCGACCTTGTTGATGAGCGCGATGTCGCTTTCCTTGAACATCAGCGGGTATTTCATCGGCTTGTCGTCGCCCTCCGTGACGGAGAGCACGACGGCGCGCGCGTCCTCGCCGAGCGCGAACTCCGCCGGGCAGACGAGGTTGCCGACGTTCTCGATGACGAGGAGGTCGAGATTCGCGAGGTCGATGTCCCGCGCCGTCTTCTGCACCATGTTCGCGTCGAGGTGGCAGCCGCCCGCCGTGTTGATCTGGATGACGGGCACGCCGTACTTGTCGATGCGGTCGGCATCCTTGCTCGTGAAAAGATCGCCCTCGATGACGGCCATCTTCAGTTCGTCGCCCAATTTTTCCATCGTCCGCTCGAGCACGGACGTCTTGCCCGCGCCCGGCGAGCCCATGAAGTTCACGACGAAGACGTGCTCGTTTTGGAACATGACTTGGTTCTCGGCCGCGAAGCGGTCGTTTTCGCCCAAAATATTCTTGATGACCTTGATTTCCAAAATTCAGTCCACCTCCAGATATTCCACCTGCAGCTCGCGCCCCGAGATCGTCTTGAGGACGCCGTCCTTGCATTCGGGGCACCAGAAATTGTAGTGCTCGATATGAAATTCCTTGCCGCATTTCGAGCAGCGCCCGATGAGCGGCGTGTGGCGAACCCGGAGCTCTGCGCCCTCGGCCGGCGTGCCTTTCGTGATGAGATTCCAACTAAAGGTCAGAGACTCCATCTCGACGCCCGCCATCTCCCCGAGGATCAGGCCGACCTCGTGCACCACTTTCGCGTCGTTCTGCTTCGCATAATCGAGCGCGATGCCCAAGATGCCTTCGGCAATTGACATTTCGTGCATACATACTCCTGCATTCAAAAAAGGCTGTTGCAATTGCAACAGCCTTTTTCATCATGGTAACCCTGGCCCCCTCTCCGAGGGGGCTGTCAGCGAAGCTGACTGGAGGTGTGGCGAAGGTAGGCCATAAGTCATTGCACGATTGTAATGGCGAAGGTGATACTCAGGCATTTCCTTCGACTGCACAATCATTCATTTCGTTACAAACTACCTCCGACACACCCACCACCGCTTCGCGGTCCCCCTCCCTCGGAGAGGGAGGCTGCTTATTTGTCGGGCTCCGCTTCTTCCGAACAGCCTCTATTACAGTTGCGCTTCCAAATTTTCCTTCTGGAACACGCCGAGGATGTCCATGAGCTTCGTCTTTTTCGGGTCGTAGTCGACGGTCGTCTCGCCGTCGTGCGTATGGATGTGGACGAAGAGGACGCCTGCGAGGCCGTAGAGGGATTTCTCGACGGCTTTCGCGTTGTCTTCCGTATAGCCGTTGACGGTGAACTGCAGGCGCGTGTTGCCGTTCGTCTCACCGCAGCCGCATTCTTTGCACATAGTTTCTAGTTACTCCTTTATATTTGCCAGTCCGTATCTTCCTAGTACCCTCTCCGACCTCCTTCGGGGGCCACCTCCCCCAGAGGGGGAGGCGTAAGCAGCGGGTTATGAACGTTCCGCGCTCGGGTCGACTTCGTTCGCGTCCTGCGGATAGTGGACGAGGAACTTGCTGCCCGAGAACATGCTCGAGACTTCGGACTCGCCTTCCATGAACTCCGAGCGGATGACCATGTAGAGATGGCCGATGGCGAAGAGGATGATACCCCAGGCCACGTAGTGGTGGACGAGGTGCGTCATGGCCTCATTGCCGCAGACGATGTTGACCCACGCGAAGAACTGCGCGGCGTAGCTCGCAGGCTGCGTCATGTAGTACATCGCAAAGCCCGTGACGATCTCGATGGCGACGAGGACGTACAGCATGAGGTACGACATACGCGCCAAGGGATTGCGCAGGAACGATGCATGGTTCGGCTGGACGAGCATGTAATGCTTGATGACGTCGAGCGTCTGCGCGTAGAAATAGCCTTTCCAGAAGCGCGGGAACAGGCGGTCGCCGCGGTTGATGATGAACCCGTAGATGCGCAGCACGAACGCGGCGACGAAGACGAACGCGGCGACGAAATGGATGTCGCGCACGAGGTCGACGTACGTCGTGGAGTATGCCGGCTCGAGGTTCATGGACTGCAGCGGCGTCGCGATGATGATGCCCGTGCCGAACAGCACGAGGATCATCGTGACCATGATCCAGTGGAAGATGCGCAGGAAGGGGCTGAACAGATAGAACTCCTTGCGCTGCACATTTTTCATGCGATGAATCTGTGCCATGTGATCACTCCCTCTTTTCCACCGGCTCGACATGCGTGCCGGAGCAGGGATCCGTCGTCACGACGGAGATCTTTTCGCCTTTCGCGTTGTACATATGCGTCGCGCACGCCATGCACGGGTCGAACGAGCGGATGACTTTCACAATCTCGAGCGGCTTGTCCGGGATAGCGACGTGCGTGTCCATCATGGCGAGCTCGTACGCGCCGTGGCCGGCCTTGTCGTCACGCGGGCAGGCGTTCCACGTCGTCGGGACGACGCACTGGTAGTTGTCGACCTTGTCGTCCTTGATCTGGACCCAGTGCGACAGGCCGCCGCGCGGCGCTTCGTACAGGCCGACGCCCTTGCACGTCTGCGGCCACGTGTCCGTGTTCCAGTGGTCGTTGTTTACGACCTCCGTATCGCCCGTCTTGATGTTCGCGATGAGCTTGTCGAAGAAGAACTTGTTGATCTCCGCATTGAGCTGGCAGTCGAGCGCGCGCGCCGCCGTGCGGCCGACCATCGTCGGCAGCCAGACATTCGGCGCGAGGCCGAGCACGCTCGAGACAGCCTGGATCTGGTCGAGCATCATCTGCTCGGCCCAGGTCGGCGTGCCGAGGAGGCCTTTCTGCGCTTTCGTGTAAATGATGATATAGCGCGCCAAGGGGCCGACTTCGCAGAGCTCGCCGCGCCATTTCGGCGTCTTGAGCCACGAGTACTTGCCCTGCTCGTTCAGCGCTTTCCACTCCGTGGCCGAGCCTTCTTTCGGACCCGTGTAGTGCGGATCCGTGATGCCGTCCCACGGATGGATGTCCGCGTCGCGCTTCGTGTCGGGATACTGGTACCACGAATGGCCGACGGCCTCCGTGAAGCACTTCGGATCCTGCACGTCCTCGGGTCCGATCTCCGTGAATTTCGCATTCTGCGCGCCGTTTTTGAAGTTCTCGACGACGCCGTTGCAGCGGACGAGGAGGTTGTTGAAGAAATCGCCGTTCGACGTGCCACTGTAGTTCTCCATAGGATACGCGCCATACGCGAGCACGCGCGTGCCTGCGAGGCCGCCGCCGTCGACGCGGCCGGCCTTGACGTAAATGCTGCCGATGGCGATGAGATCCGGCAGATAGTAGTTGTTGACGAGCGTGCGGCCCATGTTGATCGCGCGGTCGACGATAGACAGGCGCGCGGCGTTCACGGGCGCGTTGCCGTCCGTCAACGAGATCGAGCACGGCATGCCGCCGACGACGTAATGCGGATGCGGGTTCTTGCCGCCGAAGATGACGTGCGGCGTGACGAGCTCGCGCTGCTTGTCGAGCATCTCGAGATAATGCGCGACGGCCATGAGATGGACTTCCGGCGGCAGCAGCTTGTAGTCCGGATGATCCCACCAGTTCGCCGAGAAGATGCCGAGCTGGCCGCTCTCGACGATGGCTTTGACCTTGCCCTGGATCTCTGCGAAATACGCGGGCGTCGCGGCCGGGAAATCATGCTCGAACGCCTCGGTGACGCTCGTGCCGGGCGCGCGGAACGGCAGCTTGTACGCGCCGAGCACTGTGTTCTGCAGCGCCGCCGTCTTCTGCGGATCGGCTGCGAGCGCCTCGACGGGGCTGACCCAGTCGAGCGCATGGAGGTGATAGAAATGGACGATATGATCCTGCACCGTCAGCGTCGCCGCCATGATGTTGCGGATGTAGTTCGCGTTTTTCGGAATGCGGATGCCGAGCGCGTCCTCGACGGCGCGCACGGATGCGAGCGCATGCGCCGTCGTGCAGACGCCGCAGATGCGCTGGATGTACGCCCACGCATCGCGCGGGTCGCGGCCATGCATGACGAGCTCGAGGCCGCGCCACGCCGTGCCGGACGAGATGGCGTCCGTGACTTTGCCCGTGGCCTCATCGACCTGGACTTCGGCGCGCAGATGGCCCTCGATGCGTGTGATCGGATCGACTACTACGTGTTTCATTTATGCTCCACCTGCTCCCTTCAGCCTTTTGCATTCTTGGCGTCTTTTTCCGCCTGCTTCTCTTCCGCCTCTTCGCGCTTGCGCTTCTGCATAATCGAGCCGGCCGCGTGCGCCACGACGCCGACCGTCGCGAGCGCGCCGACGCCGAGGCCGATCTTGTCGGCATTGCCGAGCTTGCCGTAGCCCGGCAGGCGTTTCGTGAACGGCGCATCGTCCCAGAAGTTCGCGTTCGAGCAGCCGATGCACGGCGCGCCCGACTGGATCGGGTAGCTCATGCCCTGGAACCAGCGCAGGTTGCCGCAGGAGTTGTACGTCTCAGGGCCGCGGCAGCCGAGCTTGTACAGGCACCAGCCCGCTTTCGCGCCCGCGTCGTCGAAGTTCTCGGCGAACATGCCGGCGTCGAAGAACGGACGGCGGTAGCACGTATCGTGGATGCGGTTGCCGTAGAATTGCTTCGGACGGCCTTCGCCGTCGAGCGGCGGCAGCGTGCCGAAGAGCGCGACGTGCATGACGACGCCCGTCATGACCTCGGGGATCGGCGGGCAGCCCGGCACGTTGATGACCGGCGTCGCTCCGACATACGGGGAGACGCCTGCCGAGCCCGTCGGGTTCGGTTTCGCCGCCTGGATGCCTCCAGAGACCGCGCACGTGCCGTACGCGATGATCGCCATCGCGCCCTCGGCCGCTTCCTGCAGCATCCGCGTGAACGGACGGCCGCCCGACATGCAGTACACGCCGTTGTCCTTCGTCGAGACCGCGCCCTCGACCGCGAGGATATACGAGCCCTTGTACTTCGTCATGACCTCTTTCAGGTGCGCCTCGAACGGCTCGCCCGATGCCGCGCTGAGGAGATGATCGTACTCGAGGTCGATCTGGCTCAGCACGAGATCGCTCGCGAGCGGCGCGCCCGAGCGGATGAACGACTCGTCGCAGCCCGTGCACTCATGGCCGTGAATCCAGATGACGACCGGCAGCGGCTTCGCCTCGGCGGCCTCGACGACCTCCTGGAACTTCTCCGTACTGAGGCCCATCATCGTCGTCAGCGCGACGCAGCCCTTGAGGAAGCTCCTGCGGCTGATCCCTTTGCGGAGGCAGCGCTCCCATAAACTCTCCCGTTTTTCCACGTTGGTCCCTCCCCTGTGCGCGGCCGCCAAGCGTCCGCCGCGATCAGAAAAAAATGTCAGATGCTCAAAAAAATCCTGTGACATTCACAAAACGTTCGTTCTTTCATTATACGACGACGGAGGAGAAAATTCCATTATGATAAATATATGGCGTCATAATTGTCATCAATGAAAGAACAAAACATGCGACTTCTTTTGTTTTCATTCGCCGCGCCGCGCGAAAATCCTGCCGCCCGCACCGCGCTCCGCCTGAAAAAATACTGGAAAACCGTTGCGTTCGCAACCAAAACGAAACCACGCGCACGCAAAAGACTTTTGCGCCTTCAAAACTTCTTGCGGCACGACAAAAATTTTCCCGATGCTCGAAAAAATTTTACGCTGCACGAAAAAAATTTGTGCCGCGCGAAAAAAAGGCTTGCAAAAATATTTCTGCCGTGGTATCATATTTTTCGTTGACGGGGACGTAGCTCAGCTGGGAGAGCACCAGGTTCGCAATCTGGGGGTCGAGGGTTCAATCCCCTTCGTCTCCACCATCTTAACCCACAAATTCCATACGTTTGTCATGGAATTTTAAATAAAAAGGAGTATCGGGCAGGAATGCTTGATACTCCTTTTTCGTATACCATGACATACCAAAAGAGGCGGCAGCCTCATGCGTGATACATCGCATGAAGCTGCCGCCTCGTGACGGTCTGGACATCCCTTGTGAATGCCCGCCGATATAAGAACGAAACGAGGTTGAGAATCACCTCAACCTCGTCCCCGTGCACGATAATTTTGGCTCAATCATTTTTCCTGTGGGATGAGCAATCCCCGGCAGGTTAATGGCGACTCATGTCGATGAGCTTCAAGAAGAAGTATTCATCGTCAGGATAGCCATAAGCCTGCCTGCGCAGCGTCTTGATCTTGTTGTTGATGC
>NZ_JALFCU010000067.1 GCF_022771645.1 Selenomonas sp. | reverse complement strand
GCGATGACGGACTGCTTCTTCTTCAGCGGGTTCTGCTGCCTCGTCGTGTAATACACGTGCAGGCTGCGGAACGCGTCGTTCGTCGCCAAGAGCGGCATCGCGCCCGCAAAGAGCAGCCTCCGCAGGCGGGCGCGTCCGCGTTTGCTGATGGTGGTCTTGCCCTTGTGCTTGCCGGAGCTGTTCTCCCGCAAGGCGAGGCCCGCCAGCTTCACGATCTGCTTCGGCGAATCGAAACGCTGGATGTCGCCGACTTCCGCGAGGAATCCTGCCACCGTCGTCAGGCCGATGCCTTTGATGGCGAGCAGATTCTTGCTCTCGGGAATCTGTTCGCACAGTTCCCGGAGCTTCGCGTCGATCTTCTCGTGACGCTTCTGCAGGACTCCCCAGTCTTCCAGAAGCATTTCCATCTCCATCCGGGCTGCGTCAGCACCGTCTTTCTGTCCCGTGCTCCGCGCCGCAGCGGCCAACAGGCTCTCGGCCTTCTTCTTGCCGACTGCGCGCAGCTTCATCGCACGCCAGAGCTCGACGATGCCGTCGGCTCCCAGCTGGAGGATGTCTTCCGGCAGGCACGCGGCTTTCAGCAGGGCGATGCTGCTCTTTGCAGCAAAGCTGCTGTAAGCTTGCGTGTATTCCGGAAAATAGATTTTGAACCACCGCGCGATGCGGTTGCGGAGCTTGACTTCCTCATCCACAACGCGCTGTCGCAAGATCCACATGCCACGGAGCTCTGCGTAGACGCCATGCGGAATGTACGGGATGCTGTACCGCCCTTCCATCACGAGCCGCGCGATGACCTTCGGATCTTTCTGGTCGTTCTTCGTCTGGTTGTTGTCGTCGAGCTCCTTGCTCTTGCAGACATGCAGGGGATTCACGAGGACGAGCTGGATGCCAGCTGCGTCGAGGAAATCCCTGAGGCCGAACCAGTAGTGGCCGGTCGGCTCAGCGCCGACGATGATCCTGTCCATGCCGTTCGCGGACTGCAGTCCCTGCATCCAATCCAGGAAGAGCTCGTAGCCATCCCTGCAATCCATGAAGCGATAGACATGGTCAATCTCGCGGCCTCTGTAGTCGAACGCACGCGCATACTGCTTCACGCTGCCAATGTCAACGCCAACGACCAAAGTTTTCTCCGTGACTTGCTCAATCTTGTCATTCTGTGTATACTTTTTCATAAGGGACACCTCATACGATAGATTTATTAACGGGCCTGTTATAATCTATTGTATGTCAGGTGTTCCTTTTTCACAAAGTCAGTTATTCAGCATTACAGGAATGCTCCTGGTGATGCTTCGGTCAATTTTGTTTGGATGAACCGGAAATTTTTCGATTCATGGATTTTCTTCAAAGCCCTTGCCAATGACATAGTGATACCGATCCACAATTCTGTCGAGAGCCTCCTGCATGGCTTGGATGCGATCTTTGTAATTCGTCATGTTGTACGTCACATAGCCAACCGACATGAACGTCCCTGCACGGAACGTCTTTTTCTGATACGGTACGCCGAGATGTTCGAAATATTCCTTCATCTTCTCGTAGAGTGCCCAACGAATTTGCTGGACAATCTCCCAATCGGCAGGCGTTAACTCACCTGCGTCGACAGAATATTTCAGAGCGATGATGTCGGCGTTCTCATCCGATTCCTTTGGTTTGGCAGCATTTTCGATTTGCAGGTAGAGTTCCCCAACATATTTTCCTGTCGGAGAATCTTCTGCAAATCCCATGCTTGCAAACTGTTTTTCCGCGATCCAATGCCACCAGAGTCCGAAAAATCCACCCGTTTGGTTGCTGACATACCCCCAGCCTACGGAGTCCTCCGGCTGCACGATGCCTTGAGCCCGAAGATGCTGGAAAAAGCGCGTATGCATCGTTCCCGTCCATTTCTTTATGTCAGCATGTCCGGGGGCGGCATACGATTCTGCTTCTTCTTCCATCTCTTGAAGATGCTCCACGTAATCACGGAAGATTGTGTTGTTTGTTTGATCGGCAAAAGGTTGAAGAATCTCCAAGATGCCTCGACGAAACAAATTGCAATCCACTTTCTCAAGGTTGCATTGATCATCGATTTTGTAATAAACCGTGATAATCTTCGTTTCCGGGCGCTTTTCTCCAAGCTCGTGCTTGTATCTCTCAATCTGGTCGTCATGCTGTCTCGAGAAGGTCTTGTCCTCGATAATGATGGAACAATCGCCTACCGTCACCAAGACATCGATGTTGTCTTTCTGCAGCTCGACAGAAGTCACAGGCTCATCCGCCTTCATACCCGGGTACATCTTTTTCAAGAGTGCTCGCGCACACTGCGCCAGCGCCACATCTTCCTGTTCATGCTCCTTCATGGCAAACGACAGCAGCCAACCGAGAAATGCATCCTGGGATAGCTCGCTCGTCGCAAAGTGGAAAAGATTGTTCCTTTCGGACATCAACCGCACCTCCTGATACTATTCGACAGTCGTTTAAACGACATCAATCTCCTGCACATATATGATTTGCCATCCAGCAGAGCTTTCCTGCCATACTTTCATCTTCATGCCCCAAACCCGTGCAACTTCGCGCTTGGCTCTTTCCATATCCGTGAGCCACGCGATCCGCACGAATCGTTCTGCATGGCGTTGGTCGTAGTCTTTTGCGACGGATGACAACATGCTCTTTGCACCGCCTGTCGCGTCCACAACCGTTTGGCCAAACCTCTGCTTCATTTCTTGCTCGTCGGCACCGTTCAGAAAACTGATTGGTGATGACAAGTGCCAAGCCGCCCTTCCTTTTCTACAAATCGAAAATGCGGGATGCCTTGCTTGTCCAGCTTGTCCGATTCCTCTAAGATCCAGAGGAACGATGGCGAGTCCGGAAAATCGTTTACAATCTGATTGAAGACGTAAATCATCTCACGAAGATCTGCATCCCATTCGGCACGCGCCTCGACAGGTGCCGCCTCCATCTCCCCTTTCTGCTCCGTATCATCCATTCGGATACCGTGCCGTTTGCACGCTTTCTCCAAGATGTCGTTCGGGGACGTCCCCCAGCGCTTCATGGAATAGAACGTGCGCAGCCCCGCGAGGATGTATTCCGCCTGCGTGCTGAAAAGATCGAACGCTTGGTACTCGGAAATGTATGTCTTGCCCATTTTGCGATATTGCCGCTTGCGGGCGATTGCTTGCTTTTTCATGGTCGTACCGCCTCCACTCTTCATGTGATTGTCGCGTTTCCTATTGTACCGCGCTCTTGCGAGGTTTATCAAGTCAAAAAACAGCGCCCGGATGTGCTCCGAGCGCTGTTGTCATGCTTGCAGGATTTCACCCCATCACCGTCACGTCGACACCAGACTTGAACCTCACGACGCAGCAATCTTCGTGGACGGTGATTTTCTCGATGAACTTCCGCACGAGCATTTGATGCCCTCCACCTCCGGTTGCGCGAGGTAGGCTTTCATCTCGCGGATACGTGCGGCTTTTTGTTTTTGCTGGATGGCCTCGCCTTCTGCGCCTCGCGGCGTTTCAGGATGTCGAGCCTGCCATCGCTTCGATGTCTTCGCCCGATTATGCGGCCTTGCTGGGTCTGCGCGAGACCTTGCGGACGGTGTCGAGCTGCTGCTGAATGCTGGCGGTGTCGAGGACTTTTTCGAGGTTCTGCGTGAGGACGCGCATCGTATCGTCGTGCCGACGCTCACTTTGCCCTGCTGGTAGCGGTAGCGGATGCCCATCCGCACGTTCTGCGACAGGCTCTGGCTTGGATGTAGGTCGTATAGTGCTCGATCTGCGCTTCGTAGCTCGTGGCCTGCTCGTCGGTGTCGGTCGACAAGCGGCAGTAGGCCGCGACGCGCTGCTTCTGCTGGGCCGTCCTCTCGCCCGCCCGGCCCGCCCGCGCACGGGCGGGAATCTTGGTGATTTTCGGCATGATGGTCACTCCATCTGACTTCTGCGCTACTGAAATACACGGGAGATAGCCAGCAGGCCTGGAGCGACGTTTTTGACTACGTCGACGCCGAAGAAGACCCGAAACAAATCAAGCATGCCTTCCAGAAGATTTTCGAAGTCATGGGACAGAAACCGCATTATGAGATGATGGTAAGCGCCTAACAACCCACCGGATTCCTCCCGACCAGATTTCGTGAGATAATCAGACAAAGCATTCATAGTTCGCAAACTCAAACTTCGCAGGTGCTGAGCACCCGTAAAGCCTTGTGAAATCTATGTTTGTAGCAAAATAAATAGCATGAACTGCACCAATTTAGTATAATTAAGGTGTGAAACAAAACATACT